>DATNBS010000068.1:0-8296 GCA_035571895.1 Arthrobacter sp.
ACGGCCCGGGTCAACCACCTGCCCTCATGCGTGGACGAGGCTCATCCCTGGGGGGGGATCAGCTCCGGCGGGGCAGCGCTGCGCGGACTCAGCTCCGGGCGGGCTCCGGGACCCCGGCCGCGGCGTCCGCCCGGTCCCCGGCATCCGTCTGGCGAGCGGTATCCACCTGATCGGTGACGTCCATATGGCCGCCCGCGTCCGCCAGGTCTTCCGCATCATCGGCCAGCGGTTCCAGGTGCTCCATGACCACCGGGATCGCCGCCGTTTCGGTCTCGAGGTACTGTGCGACGTCCCGCGAGTGCGGGGTGGTCTCCAGGTGCCGGGCCCGTCTCGACCCCGTCAGCCGGACGAAGTCGAGGGGGATCTTGGAGTCGTCGCCGGACATCTCATGGCCCGGTACGGGAATGCGGTCCTGCCAGGAGGCGGGGACAAGATCGGCATATTGCGGATGCTCGGTGATGAAGACCCGAACGGCGGGGCAATAGGGGAGGATGGCCAACCGGTTGGTGTGCGCCTCCGTGAGGACATGGTGGATGAGGATGTCCGTCAGCAGTGCTGACTTGAAGGAGCGCTTCATGGACGTGTGCAGGATCCGCATGTCGGCCCCGTCCATGTCGTACTGCACGAAGCCGGCGAGTTCACCGGCCTTGAAGATCTGGAACTGGAAGAGTCCGCTGTTGTTTTCGACGACGATGGGCACGATCATGCCCCCTTTGCCATGGCGGTGATGGAAGCAGGGCGACCCGCCGGGCGGGGGAAGCGGCCACTGGGGGAAGCGGCCGCGGGGTTCAGGGTACTCAAGGGACTCCTTGGAAGTATCGAGGTGGCCCGCTGCTGAACCTCCTCCACCCTACGCCGACTTCGGCCCCTCGGCTAACGGGCCCCGGCAAACGTCTGCGAAGTGAGCAGAGTTTATTGTTGCCTCCGGTTGGCAATTTACCACAAGCGTAAAAGATGCCAGGTGGCCCTTGGCCGGCGGGCAGGCGGCGCGCATCCCTGCGGATGCGCCGGAGTACACCATGCCCACCCCCGCCGCGCGGCCCCGTCGGGCAGTGGCCCTCCACCGGCGCGGCCCCGGGAACCCCTCGGCGCGATGCCCCCAGCCGCCCCCTTGACGTGACCAGCTCCACAGGGCATCATGGATCGTATACGATTTCGTACATCACATAAGGAGCCGTGGCGATGGAGCCGAACACAGCAACCAGCACGACGCCGGTCGACCAGAACGTCCTCGATGCCGCCGGCAAGGTCCTGGCCGTCCACCTCAGCTACGCCTCGCGCGCCGCCCAGCGCGGCCGCACCCCGGAGCACCCGTCCTACTTCATGAAGGCCGCCTCCTCGCTCTCGGTCTCCGGCACCCCCGTCGAGCGCCCCGCGGAGACCCGCGCCCTGGCTTTCGAGGGCGAAGTCGCCCTGGTCATCGGCACCACCGCCCGCCGCGTCTCCCCCGAGGACGCCTGGTCCCACGTCGGCTGGGTCACCGCCTCCAACGATCTGGGCGTCTACGACCTGAAGTACGCCGACAAGGGCTCGAACATCCGCTCCAAGTCCGGCGACGGCTTCACCCCGCTGGGCCCGGCCCTGCTGCCGGCCGCCTCCGTCGACCCGGCCGGTCTGCGCCTGCGCACCTGGGTCAACGGCGAGCTCGTCCAGGACGACACCACCGCCGGGCTGATCTTCGACTTCGGCCGCATTGTCGCGGACCTGTCCCAGCTGATGACCCTGCAGCCCGGCGACGTCATCCTCACCGGCACCCCGGCCGGCTCCTCGGTCGTCGTCCCCGGCGACACCGTCGAGGTCGAGGTCGACGACCCCGCCTCCGGCCTGACCACCGGCCGCCTGTCCACCCCGGTCACCCAGGGCACGACGGCGATGGCCGCCTTCGGCAACCAGCCCCGCCTGACCGACGCGGACCTCATCGACGCCTACGGCTCCGAGGAGGCGGCCTCCGCCGCCGGCGCCCTCTCCCCCGCCGCCGGAACCGGGACGGCAGGTGCCGAGGGCACTCGGCCCGGCCCCGCCGTCGTACTCACCGACGAGCTCACGGCGAAGCTCACCGCGGTCGCCACCGCCACGATCTCCGCCACGCTGCGCAAGCACGGGCTGAACAACGTCTCCATCGACGGGCTGCAGGGCACCAAGACCGGCCGCAAGGTCATCGGCACCGCCCGCACGCTGCGCTTCGTGCCCAACCGCGAGGACCTCTTCAAGAGCCACGGCGGCGGGTTCAACGCCCAGAAGCAGGCCATCGACTCGATCAACGAGGGCGAGATCCTGGTCATGGAGGCCCGCGGCGAAAAGGGCTCCGGCACGCTCGGGGACATCCTGGGCCTGCGCGCCCAGGTCCGCGGCGCCGCGGCGATCATCACCGACGGCGGCGTGCGCGACCTCACCGCGGTGACCGAACTGGAGATCCCCGCCTACTACAGCGCCCCGCACCCGGCCGTGCTCGGCCGCAAGCACGTGCCGTGGGACACCGACATCACCATCGCCTGCGGCGGCACCACCGTCCAGCCCGGCGACATCATCGTCGCCGACGACGACGGCATCCTGGTCATCCCGCCGGCAATGGCCGAGCAGGTCGCCGAGGAGGCCCTCGAGCAGGAGCGCATGGACGAGTACGTCTTCGAGCAGGTCCGCCAGGGCCACGCCGTCGACGGGCTGTTCCCGATGAACGCCGACTGGAAGGCCAAGTACGCCGAGTGGCTCGCCGCCGGCAACTCGACGGTCGGCGTCTCGACGGTCAGCCAGGACGGCCAGTAGGGACCGGACCATGGCGACCAGCAAATCGGAGCAGGCGTACACGCTGCTCAGCGAGCGGATCTCCTCCGGGGCACTCGTCCCGGGGTACCGGCTGGTGCTCGGGACGATCGCGGCCGAACTGGGCTGCAGCGTGGTCCCGGTGCGCGAGGCCATCCGCCGGCTCGAGGCCGAGGGGCTGGTCCTGTTCGAACGCAACGTCGGGGCGACGGTCGCCTCCGTCGACACCGAGCTGTACCTGCACACCATGCAGACGCTCTCGGTGATCGAGGGGGCGGCCACCGCCCTGGCCGCCCCGCTGCTGGGCGAGGCCGACCTGGCCCGGGCACGGGCCCTGAACGAGTCCCTGCGCCAGACGCTCAGCGACTTCGACCCGCGCCGGTTCACCGAGCTGAACAACCAGTTCCACGCCGCGCTGTACGAGAACTGCCCGAACCCGCACATCCTGGACCTGGTCCACCGCGGCTGGGCCCGGCTGAACGCGATGCGCACCTCCTCGTTCGACCACGTGCCCGGCAGGGCCCGCCACTCGGTCGCCGAACACGATGGGCTGCTGGACCTCATCGCCGCCCACGCGCCGGCGGCCGAGATCGAGCAGGCCGCGCGCCGGCACCGCACCAACACCCTCAACGCCTACCTCGCCGCCGCGGGCCAACCGCCCTCGGCCCTCTGAACCCCGAACTCCCCGAACCCCCGACCCACAATCCTCGGTTGAACCACCACGGAAGGAACACCATGAGCAAGCGCTTCGTGCCGGAGAACCTGCCCACCCACCTGCAGCACTACATCGGGGGCCAGCTCGTCGATTCCCTCGACGGCGACACCTTCGACGTGCTCGACCCGGTCTCCAACGAGCCGTACATCAAGGCAGCCTCCGGGAAGGTGGCCGACGTCGACGCAGCCGTCGCCGCCGCCAAGGACGCCTTCGACAACGGCCCCTGGCCCACCATGCTGCCGCGCGAGCGCTCCCGCGTGCTGCACAAGATCGCCGACATCGTCGAAACCCGCGGCCAGGAACTGGCCGAGATGGAGTGCTTCGACACCGGCCTGCCGATCAAGCAGGCCCTGGGCCAGGCCCGCCGCGCCGCGGAGAACTTCCGCTTCTTCGCCGACCTGATCGTCGCCCAGCACGACGACGCCTTCAAGGTCCCGGGGCGCCAGGCGAACTACGTCAACCGCAAGCCGATCGGCGTCGCCGGGCTCATCACGCCCTGGAACACCCCGTTCATGCTCGAGTCCTGGAAGCTCGGCCCGGCACTGGCCACCGGCAACACCGTGGTCCTGAAGCCGGCCGAGTTCACCCCGCTGTCCGCCTCGCTGTGGCCGGGCATCTTCGAGGAGGCCGGCCTGCCCGCGGGTGTCTTCAACATCGTCCACGGCTACGGCGAGGAGGGCTTCGCCGGCGATTCGCTCGTCAAGCACCCCGACGTGCCGCTGATCTCCTTCACCGGCGAATCGCGCACCGGCCAGATCATCTTCGCCAACGCCGCCCCGTTCCTGAAGGGCCTGTCGATGGAACTCGGCGGCAAATCCCCGGCCGTCGTCTTCGCCGACGCCGACCTGGACGCCGCCATCGACGCCACCATCTTCGGCGTCTTCTCGCTCAACGGCGAACGCTGCACCGCCGGGTCGCGCATCCTGGTCGAGCGGGCCATCTACGACGAGTTCGTCGAGCGCTACGCCGCCCAGGCCCAGCGCGTGAAGGTCGGCCTGCCGCACGACGAGGCCACCGAGGTCGGCGCCCTGGTCCACCCCGAGCACTACGAGAAGGTCATGTCCTACGTGGAGATCGGCAAGACCGAGGCCCGCCTGGTCGCCGGCGGCGGACGCCCGGAGGAGTTCCCCGAGGGCAACTTCGTCCAGCCGACCGTCTTCGCCGACGTGTCCCCGGATGCGCGGATCTTCCAGGAGGAGATCTTCGGCCCGGTCGTGGCGATCACCCCGTTCGACTCCGACGAGGAGGCCCTGGCGCTGGCGAACAACACCAAGTACGGGCTGGCCGCCTACATCTGGACCAACGACCTGAAGCGGGCGCACAACTTCTCGCAGGACGTCGAGGCCGGCATGGTGTGGCTGAACTCCAACAACGTCCGCGACCTGCGCACCCCGTTCGGCGGCGTCAAGGCCTCCGGCCTGGGCCACGAGGGCGGCTACCGCTCCATCGACTTCTACACGGACCAGCAAGCCGTGCACATCAACCTCGGCGAGGTCCACAACCCCGTCTTCGGCAAGGCCGACGCCGCCAACGACGCCGCCAAGATCGACGGCTAGCCCCCTCCCCCGCCCCTCCGCACGCTAAGGAACCACCATGACCATCAAGACCACCACCACCGCCGTCCCCGCACCGGACATCGTCCGCTGCGCCTACATGGAGATCGTCGTCACCGACCTGGCGAAGTCCCGCGAGTTCTACGTCGGCCTGCTCGGCCTGCACGTGACCTACGAGGACGACGAGGCGATCTACCTGCGCTCCTTCGAGGAGTTCATCCACCACAACCTGGTGCTGCGCAAGGGCCCCGTCGCCGCCGTCGCCGCGTTCTCCTACCGGGTGAAGTCCCCCGCCGAGGTCGACGCCGCCGAGGCGTACTTCAAGGAGCTGGGCTGCCGCACCGAACGCCGCAAGGAGGGCTTCGTGCGCGGCATCGGCGACTCGGTCCGCGTGGAGGACCCGCTGGGCTTCCCGTACGAGTTCTTCTACGACGTCGAGCACGTCGAGCGCCTGCACCAGCGCTACGACCTCTACTCGGCCGGCGAGCTGGTCCGCCTGGACCACTTCAACCAGGTCACCCCGGACGTGCCGTACGGCCGCGAGTACCTCGAGGGACTGGGCTTCCGCGTCTCCGAGGACATCCAGGACTCCGACGGCGTCACCTACGCCGCCTGGATGCACCGCAAGCAGACCGTGCACGACACCGCGCTGACCGGCGGCGACGGCCCGCGCATGCACCACGTCGCCTTCGCCACGCACGAGAAGCACAACATCATCCAGATCTGCGACAAGATGGGCGCCCTGCGCATCTCCGACCGGATCGAGCGCGGCCCCGGCCGCCACGGGGTCTCCAACGCGTTCTACCTGTACATCCTGGATCCGGACGACCACCGCATCGAGATCTACACGCAGGACTACTACACCGGCGACCCGGACAACCCCACGATCACCTGGGACGTGCACGACAACCAGCGCCGTGACTGGTGGGGCAACCCGGTCGTCCCGTCCTGGTACACCGAGGCCTCCCTGGTCCTGGACCTGGACGGCAACCCGCAGGAGGTCACGGTCCGCGAGGACAAGTCGGAGATGGCCGTCACGGTCGGCGCCGACGGCTTCTCCTACACCCGCGCCCCGGGCGATGCGATGGACCACGATCCTGGCGAAGAGGTCGGCTTCAAGATGGGCCACCAGCTCTAGGCACCACCAGCCCCGACGCCACCAGCCCTGGCACCATCGGTTCCAGGCACCACGGGTGCGCCGGCTCCCCCGGGAGCCGGCCCCCCGGCCCCACGGCGGCGTCGCCGGCAGCCGACCCCTGGGTCACCGCCGGCGGCGCCGCCGTTCGTCTGCCAGGGCCACCACGAGGGTCAGCAGCACGACGGCGGCAATCACCGCAAACCCGGTGCTGAAGGCCGTCTGCCAATCGCTGGATTCCAGCACGCCGAAGAAGATGGCGGTCACCAGGGCCAGGCCGACGGCGGTGCCGATGCGCTGGCCGGTCTGCAGCACGCCCCCGGCACTGCCCGAATAGCGCAGCGGGACCTCGGTGAGGGTGAGCGTCTGGTTCGGGGAGATGACCGCGCCCTGGGCGATCCCGATGAACAGCAGCGCCCCGGCCAGCCACCAGATGCCTGCCCCGCCGTCGTCGTTCAGCTGGATCACCAGGATGCTCAGGCCCAGGCCGGTCAGCGAGGACAGGATGCCGGCGATCACGATCCGGCGCCCGTAGTCCAGCACGTGCTTGCCGGCCCAGTTGGAGACCACCGCGGAGGTCAACGCGGCCGGCAGCCCCATCAGCCCGGTCTGCAGGGCCGTCATGTGCAGTCCGTTCTGCAGGTAGAGCGCGACCAGCACCCAGACGCTGGTCACCCCCAGGAAGTACAGCCCGGCAATCAGCGTGCCGTAGGTGAAGCTGCCGGTGCGGAACAGGTCCAGGTCGACCATGGGGCTGCGGCCGCGGTCGCGGTAGCGGCGCTCCCAGGCCAGCCAGCAGGCCACCAGCAGCAGGCCCACCGGCAGCAGCAGCCACGTCCACAGCGTCGGCTCGCCCTGCACGAAGGGCAGCAGCAGGGCCAGCACGGCCAGCCCCAGCAGCACGGCGCCGATGGGATCCAGGTCGCGATCGCGGGGACCGCCTCGCCGGGGCCTGCCCCGGGCCGGGACCTCGGACTCGGGCGAATCCACGATCGGGAGCGCCCCGCCGTCCCGGGCGGTGGGGGTCGGGCGGGCGAGCAGCGGCCGTGGGAACCACAACAGCGCCAGGATGACCACGACGACGCCGACGGGCACATTGACCAGGAATGTCCACCGCCACCCGGTCTCGGCCCCGAAGAGCTGGATGATCACCCCGCCCAGGAGCGGCCCGATGGCCACGGAGACGCCGACGACGCTGCCCAGTGCCCCGTAGGCCCGCCCGCGTTCGCGACCGCGGAAGTGGTGCTGGATCATCCCCACGACCTGCGGATTGAGCAACCCCGAGCCCAGCCCCTGGACGAAGCGGGCGATGTTCAGCGTCAGGGGATCCGGCGCAAGCCCGGCACCGACCGATGAGAGGGTGAAGACGACGACGCCGGCCAGGAAGATCGGTGCCCGTCCGACGATGTCACCGGCCCGCCCGGCGGCGACCAGGACGACGCCGAAGGTCAGCGCGTACCCGGAGAGGACCCATTGGATGTCGGTGTCGTCGGCGTGCAGCCCGGCTTGGATCGAGGGCAGCACGACGTTCACGATGCTCACGCCCACGAGGGACATGAACATGGTCGTCAGCAGGACGGCAAGGATCCGCCACCGGCCGGGGTCCGGTTCGGTGGCGGCATCGGGGGTGGAGGAAGGTGGCGTCACCCGCCTATTCAAACATTGGAACGCCCTGTTCGTTGCCTTGGCGAACGTCCTGGCGACACCAGCGCTCCCGCCCGCCACTGCACCGGCGTGCCCTCCCGGCTTTTCCTAGGCCGCTCCGCGGCCGCCGACCGGCCGGCCAAGGAAGGCCACCAGGTGGAGGATCTCCGGGGCGTCATCGGGGACCGGCTGGGCCTCGGCGAACCGTCCCGCCCGTGGAACCGAGGCCAGCTGGGCGCGGGCGAACGCCAGCGACGGCCCCGCGAGGTCATCCGGCACCTCGAATACCTGGCCGGTGGCCCGGGCCAGGTCCCAGCCGTGGGCCAACAGGTCGTAGAGGCGGATCTGCATCCGCTCGGCACCGGTGGCCTCGCCGAGCGGGCCGCTGTAGACGCGGTCGAGGACGCCAGGTTCCCCGAAGGCCACCAGCAGCGCGGACGCGGACTGTGTGTAGGCGGCCACCGGGTCCTGTCCCAGCGGGTCGCTGCC
>DATNBS010000069.1:0-6890 GCA_035571895.1 Arthrobacter sp.
GTCGATCTCGTCCTGCGTCTCACACAGGATCTGAAAGGAGACGGCCTCGTTGAAGGTGAACATCGGGCCGCCGTTGAGGGCAACGAACGAGCGGCCGTCGAGTTCGAAGGAGACGGTCAACGGCGTCTCCGGGTCCTGTCCGGGGGACTGGCCCAGGATCCGTGAATTCGGGAACAGCTCCGTGTAGAACCGGGCGGCTTCGAGGCCGCGGCCGTCGAACCACAGGCAATTAACCATGCCCTGCATGGGGAACCTCCAGGTGCCGGACCCGGGCCACCGTCGGGTCCGAAGGGAGGGACCGGGGTGGCCATGCCGCGGACATCGCGGCCCACTGCCCAATCTAGCCCCAGCGGTCCCCGTGGAATAGCCGGTGGGAAGGGTCAGGCCGCCGGGCCCATGGGCAGCGGCGACCGCGAGGGAACGATGACCTTGCCCAGGGGCACCAGCGACACGGGGATGAGCTTGAGGTTGGCAATGCCCAGTGGGATGCCGATGATGCTGGCGAACATCGGGATGGCGGTCACCACGTGGCCGATGGCGATCCAGAGACCGGCGACGACGATCCAGACGACGTTGCCGATCGTGGAGAAGAAGCCCGTGCGTCCGCCACGGTCCACGATGGTCCTCCCGAAGGGCCAGAGGGCATAGCTGGCGATGCGGAAGGAGGCGAGTCCGAAGGGGATGGTCACGACCAGCACGCAGCACACGACGCCGGCCAGCAGGTACCCCAGTGCCAGCCACAGGCCGCCGAAGACCAGCCAGATGATGTTCAGGACCAGGTTCACGGGTGCGCTCATGTTCCCAGTCTGCCCGGCCGCGCGGCGCCCCGCCATCGGGGAAGTCCCTGAGATCCTGCGCGCCGGAGGCCCCCGTCGCCTACACCGGGCGCCGTCGGGCAAATGGCGCCGTGGCGCACCCGGCCGCTAACGTTGGTCCAATGACTGATCCCGCAGCGCCCAAGCCCCCGGTCAGCGGCCGGGCCGTCGACGACCTGAGCTACTACCGCACCGATCCGGTCTCCTTCGTCCGCCGCGGCTCCCGCCTGCACGGCAAGCGCAAGGACTCCTGGGACCGGCTCTCCGGCGACTACGTCATCCAGGTCCCGCGGAACCACGCCGACACCTCGGTCCACGAGGATTTCCACTTCGACGCCGACGAGGCCTTCGGCCGCAGCGCGCCCCTGACCGTGGAGATCGGCACCGGCCTGGGCGAGGCCATCGCGGCGGCCGCCGAGGCACACCCCGAACGCAACTTCCTGGCCGTGGAGGTCTACCTGCCGGGCCTGGCCCAGCTCATGGCACGGATCGACGCCAAGGGCCTGACCAATGTCCGGGCCGTGCAGGCCAACGCCCCGGAGGTCCTGGACGTCATGCTCGAGCCCGGTTCGGTGGACGAGCTGTGGATCTTCTTTTCCGACCCCTGGCACAAGACCCGCCACCACAAGCGCCGGCTCATCAAGGAGTCGTTCCTGCCCAAGGCCGCCCGCGTGCTCGCCCCGGACGGCATCTGGCGGCTGGCCACCGACTGGTCCGACTACGCGGAGCAGATGCGCGCCATCCTCGAGGCCAGCCCCGACTTCACCCCGCTGCATCCCGGCGGCCAGTCCGGCGTCGACTCGCCGTTGACCCGGGTCCGCCGCGGGGGCCTGGAAGGCCACGAGCCCGATCCCGGCTTCACGGACGAGCGCGGCGGTTGGGCCCCGCGCTATGAAGGGCGGGTCCGCACCAGCTTCGAGGGCAAGGCGCTGGCGGCCGGGCGGCTGGTCTTCGACCTGGCCTACCGCCGGAGCCCCACCCGGGACCAGGTGTAACGGCGCCTCTGGCTAGGTCGCCGGCGGCAGGATGGTGGCCGCGTCCGGGCCGAACTTGGCGGCGTAGCGTCCGAAGAGCCGCTTCCAGTCGCGGTCGGCGTCCTCGACGTAGCCGCCGACCGAGGCACGCAGGGCGGCCAGGCAGACATGCCAGCCCGCGCCCTCGCGGGCACCGCGGCCCTGGCTGTCCAGGGAGGCGGCGAACACCAGCCGGGTCCCGGCGTCGTACTGGGTCAGCGTCATCCGCAGCGAGTCGCCGGCCCAGGTGAAGGCGAGCAGCGACCCGGGCTCGACGTCCACGACGCGTCCGGTCATCGGCTCGCCGTCGGGGTCCCCGGCGAAGCCGAAGCGCAGCGTGCGCCCGGTGGTCCACTCCCCCACGATGGTGGCCGGGAACCACTGGCCCAGCCCGTCGCGGCTGGTGATCGCGATCCAGGCGTCCCACCGGTTCACGGGCAGGTCGATCGCATAGGTCAGGATCCATCGGTCGCCGCGCCGGCCGAAGTCCGCCAGCTCCATGCCGTCATCTCCCATGGACACATGCTACGTCCATGGCGGCGGCGCGCCGATGAGGATGCGGGCGAGGTTGTGCAGCGAAAGCGTGCCGGGGTCGCGGTAGCCGTACTCGGCGCGGGCCGTGCCGGGGACGTAGCGGGAGGTGTTGTGCCCGGTGACCGCGTGCAGGCCCGATTCCGGGTGCCCGTCGACGGCGAAGGGCAGGCCCGCCACGGTGGTGCGTCCGCTGAGCAGGCGGCCGCAGCGGGCCAGCAGGTCGGCCCGCGCGACGGCCTCGTAGCAGTGCCCGGCCGGGACCCCGAGGCCGCCGGGTGCGGTGAGCAGCCGGGTCGGGATGCCGGCCGACCCGGTGGTCGCGAACGCCTGGATCCGGGGCGGGCGGTATCCGGGCCGTCCGGGTTCGGCGGCCAGCCGGGCCAGGGCGTGGGCGGCGAGGGTGGCCCCGTAGGAGTGGGCCTCGAGCGCGGTGTGCACGTCGGGCGGCAGCAGCTGCCCGACGCGGCGGATGTCATGGGTCAGGCGTTCGACGGCAGTGCGGGCGGTGCGGTTGAACACGGCCCGCAGCAGCCCGGGTGCCGGGTAGCCCAGCCAGGCGACGACCGCCGGGGAGGGGGCGCCGGCCCGGCGCTGTTCGAGCAGCAGTTCCCCGGCCTCGCGGGCGGTTCCCCACATGGCGGTGCCGGGGCGGATGCCCGCCCCGGAGACTTGCCAGGTCAGGTGGCTGGCGGTATCGGGATCGCCCAGGACGACCGCGGCCAGCGGTTCGGGGCCGTCGAGGTCCAGGAACAGCAGCCGCCGGGCCGGCAGGGACCGGTCCATGGAGGTGGGGGCCAGCGCGTGGGCGACGCCGTCGATGGCGGCCTTGCGCGGCTGGTCGAGCCCGTCGCGGCGGCGCTTGGCGACCTCGAAGCCCCGCTCCGCACGGGCGATGAGGCCGGCCACGCCGGCCGGGGTAGGGGGCACGGCCGGCGTCCTAGTCCTGGGGGCGCCAGATGACGACGGCCTGGCTGCGGGCGCGGGGGCGTTCGCCGCGGGAGAGGGTGACCACGTCACCGGCACCGGCACCGGCGGCGAAGACGCGGTGCAGGTCCGCGGCGCGGCGGTTGACCTCCGCGAGCTCGTGGTTGAGCTCGGCGACGCGGGCGCGCAGGGCGGCGACCTGGTTCTCCAGTTCCAGGACGCGGCGGATGCCCTCCAGGGAGACCCCGTCCTTGGAGAGGCGCTGCACCTCGCGCAGCAGTTCGACGTCGTGCTTGGAATAGCGGCGCTGCTTGCCCCGCTGCCGGGACGGGGAGACCAGCCCCATCCGGTCGTACTGGCGCAGGGTCTGCGGGTGCATGTCCGCCAGCTCGGCGGCCACGGAGATCACGAAGACCGGCACGAACCGGTCGTTGATGGCCAGGGCCTTGCCCTCCGACATGTGCGTCCCTCCTCGTGGTCTCTCGTCTGCGGTCTCTGGTCTGCGCGGTGTCCGGTGTGCGGTGACCGCCGCGGCCCCGTGCGCGGCCTGGCCGGGGCCGTCGGCGCTAGAGTACCGCCTGGGCGGCGATGCCGGCGCGCGGGTCCGCGTCGGTGGTGGCCGCCGCGAAGGCCTTCACGGCCTCCTGCGCCTCGGCGCTGAGCTTCTGGGGAACGACGACGTCGATGCTCACCAGCAGGTCGCCGGTGGCCTTGGACGTCTTCACGCCCCGGCCCTTCAGGCGCAGGGTGCGGCCGGACGAGGTCCCGGCGGGGACCTTCATCTTCACGGTCTCCCCGGTCAGGGTCGGGACCTCGACGGTGGTGCCCAGGGCGGCCTCGGCGAAGCCGACGGGCAGGTGGATGCGGATGTTGTTGCCCTCGCGGTGGAAGAAGGGGTGGGGCTTGACGGCGACCTTGACCATCAGGTCCCCGTTGCCGGCCGGGCCGCGCTGGCCCTTGCCGCGCACGCGCACGCTCTGGCCGTCGCGGATGCCGGCGGGGATCCGCACGTCGATGACCTCGCCGTCGGGTTCGCGCAGGCCGATGGTGGTGCCGCGGACGGAGCCGGCGAAGGAGATCGTGGTCGAGGCCGTGCGGTCGGCGCCCTTCTGCGGGGCCTGCTGGAAGCCGCCGAATCCGCCGCCGCCGCCGAACAGGTCGGCGAATTCGGGCGGGACCTGGCTGCCGCCGGGGAACCCGCCGCCGCCGCGGCGCGAGCCGCCGGTGTTGAACAGGTTGCCGAAGATGTCGTCGAAGCCGGCTCCGCCGCCGGCCGGTCCCCCGGCGCCTCCCGCGGAGAAGCGGGCACCGGAGCCCATGGCGCGGATCGCGTCGTACTGCTCGCGCTCCTCCGGGTCGGAGAGCACGGAGTTGGCCTCGGTGATGTCCTTGAACTTCTGCTCGGCGGCCGCGTCACCCGGGTTGGTATCCGGGTGGTACTTGCGTGCCAGCTTGCGGTAGGACTTCTTGATGTCGGCGTCGCTGGCATCCTTGGAGACGCCGAGGATGGCGTAGAAATCCTTGTTGACCCAATCCTGACTGGCCATCGGGCGCCTCCTGTTCCTGGTTGTTTCTGTGGCTCAAGGGGTCCCCGGCCGCCCCACGGGGTGTGGGACGGCCGGGGAGGGTGGCGCTAGGCGCCGGTGGAAACGACCACCTGGGCAGCGCGGATCACGCGCTCGCCCTTCTGGTAGCCGATGCGCAGGACCTGCGCGACGTGGTCCTCCGGGACCTCGTCGCTGGGCTGCTGCATCAGCGCCTCGTGGACGGCGGGGTCGAAGGCGACCCCGGTCTCCTCGATGCGCGTGAGGCCGTGGCCGGCGAGGATGGCGTCGAACTTCTTCGCCACCGCCGCGAACGGCCCCTCCTCGAGGTCGCCGTGCTTGCGCGCTGCGTCCAGGTCGTCGAGTACCGGCAGCAGGCTGGAGAGCACCGACTGCACGGCCAGGTCGCGGACCGCCTCGCGGTCGCGCTCGACGCGCTTGCGGTAGTTGACATACTCCGCCTGCAGGCGCAGCAGGTCGTTGCGCAGTTCCGCCTCGACATCGGTGGCCGCGGCGGGCGGTTCCTGCTGGCCGGCCTCGTTGAGGATCTGCTCGGCCTGGGCCAGCGCGTCCTCGGACCCGGCGCCCTCCTGGGCTGCGGTCGCGTCCTCCTGCCCTGCGGCATCGCGCACCTCACCCGTTTCGGGATCGACCTTGCGCTTGTCCGTGAAGCGCACCGGCTCCTCGCCGTGCTCTTCTTCGTTGCCGTGGTGTGGCATCGGAATCGAACCGCCTTACTTCTTCTCGTCGTCTTCGTCGACGACCTCGGCGTCGACGATGTCCTCTTCCGGGGCATCGGCGCCGGCGGGCTCGCCACCGGCTTCGCCGGCTGCGCCGTCGGCCTGGGCCTGGGCGTAGATGGCCTCGCCGAGCTTGGTCTGGGACGCCTGGAGCTTCTCGTAGGCGGCCTTCACCTCGTCGTCGTTGTCCTGGCCCTCGAGGGCGGCCTTCAGGGCGTCGACGTCGGCCTGGACCTCGGTCTTGACCTCCTCGGGCAGCTTGTCCTCGTTGTCCTTGATGAGCTTGTCCACGGAGTAGGCCGACTGCTCGGCGGCGTTGCGGGTCTCGGCGGCCTCGCGGCGTGCCTTGTCCTCGGCGGCGTGCTCTTCGGCCTCCTGGACCATGCGCTCGATGTCCTCCTTCGCCAGCGAGGTGCCGCCGGTGATGGTCATCGACTGCTCGGTCCCGGTGCCCTTGTCCTTGGCGGAGACGTGCACGATGCCGTTGGCGTCGATGTCGAAGGTGACCTCGACCTGCGGCACACCGCGCGGGGCCGGCGCGATGCCGGTCAGCTCGAAGGTGCCCAGCGGCTTGTTGTCGCGGGTGAACTCGCGCTCGCCCTGGAAGACCTGGATCGACACGGACGGCTGGTTGTCGTCGGCCGTGGTGAAGGTCTCGGAGCGCTTGGTCGGGATGGCCGTGTTGCGCTCGATGAGCTTGGTCATCACGCCGCCCTTGGTCTCGATGCCCAGCGACAGCGGGGTCACGTCGATCAGCAGGACGTCCTTGCGCTCGCCCTTCAGGACGCCGGCCTGCAGGGCGGCGCCGACGGCGACGACCTCGTCCGGGTTCACGCCCTTGTTGGCTTCCTTGCCGGCCAGTTCCTTGACCAGGTCGGCCACGGCCGGCATGCGGGTGGAGCCGCCGACGAGGATGACGTGGGCGATGTCGGAGACCTTGACGCCGGCTTCCTTGATGACATCGTTGAACGGCTTGCGGGTGCGCTCGAGCAGGTCCTTGGTCAGGTCCTGGAACTTGGCGCGGGAGAGGTGCTCGTCCAGGTGGACGGGGCCGTCGGCGGTGACCGAGAGGTACTGCAGCGAGATGTTGGTGCTGGTCGCGCTGGAGAGTTCCTTCTTGGCCTGCTCGGCGGCTTCCTTCAGGCGCTGCAAGGCGATCTTGTCCTTGGACAGGTCGGCGCCCTTGGACTTGGCCTGGGCCAGCAGCCAGTCGACGATGCGCTGGTCCCAGTCGTCGCCGCCGAGGCGGTTGTCGCCGGCGGTCGCGCGGACCTGGATGGTGGAGAAGTCATCCTCGTCCTTGCCGACTTCGAGCAGCGA
>DATNBS010000070.1:0-8303 GCA_035571895.1 Arthrobacter sp.
GGGGCCTTGTGGATGGTGCGCGGGAACTTCCGCATCGAACGCACCGGGCCGCCGGTCACGTTGCGGGGGGACATCGCCGAGGGGCTGCGCTTCCTGTGGTCCAACCCCGTGCTGCGCGTGCTGGCTGCCATGACCGGCTTCTTCAACCTGGCCACCAGTGCCGCCTTCGCGGTCTTCGTGCTCTACGCCGTGGGCCCGACCTCCGTGCTCCACCTCGACGGGGCCGGCTACGGGCTGTTGCTGGCCGCCACTGCCGCCGGGGCCGTCGCCGGATCGCTGTTCGCCGGCCAGGCGGCGGCCCGGATGGGCCGGGCCGCCTCGCTGCTGATCGCCATCTGGACCGGCGCCCTGCTGGTCGGCACCCCGGCGTTGACCTCGAACGTCTGGGTGGTCGGTACGGTCTTCGTGGTCGGTGGGATCGGCATCGCCTTCTGGAACGTCGTCACCGTGACGTTGCGCCAACGCATCACCCCGGCGCGCCTGCTGGGCCGGGTCAACAGCGGCTACCGCCTGCTCGCCTGGGGCACCATGCCCATCGGGGCGGCGCTCGGCGGGTTGATCGGCGAGGCCTGGGGGCTGCGCGCCGTCTTCGCCATCATGGCCGTGCTGACGTTGTGCCTGCTGGTGGGCCTCATCTGGGTGACCAACCGACGCATTGCCGAGGCGGAGGAAGCGGCCGAGCGCGCCGTCAGCTGACGTCCTCCGTGCCGTTGCCGGCAGCGGCCGCGTCCGGAGCCGATCCGCCGACCCCATCCGGGTCGACTCCTGCCTGCGGTGCGACAGGGGCGGATCCGGTGGCCGCCGGGCCCAGGCCCGTGTGGCCCCACCACGTCTTGATGGCGGTCCAGCCGACGGCTGTGAGCGGGACAGCCAGCAGGGCTCCGGCAATGCCGGCCAGCACCGCGCCGGCAGCCAGGGCGAGTTGGATCACCAAGCCGTGGATGTGCAGCACCTTTCCCATAAACAGCACGGCCAGCACAGCAAGGGCGGCAACGGGCCCAGGAGCCAGAGCACCACCGGGGGGGGATGGCGGCCGCCAGGATCAGCGCGATGAGGAGGGGGATCAGCACCAGCGGAACCCGCGTGGCGGCATAGACCACGACGACGGCGAGGAGGAGGACCGAGAGGACTTGCAGGGAGCGGATGCTGGCGCGACCCAGGGCATCGGCCCAGATGCCCGGGAACCTCCGTGACAGGGCCCTGTCGGACCCCGGTTGCCCACCCATCTGTTGGCCTGGCACGGCCACCACCACTGCCGATGCGGGAAGGCCGAGCGGTCCGTCTCTGATCGACAGGTACGTCCGCCGGGGAAGGTGGGCCAGCGAGCCGTACCATGCAGGGGCCGACCCGCTGATGCGGATCGGCCCCCTGCATGGAAGGACCGACCCGCTGATGCGGATCGGCCCCCTGCATGGAAGGACTACTCGTTCGTTGCGGTGTGCGGTGGCAGATCGGGCTCGACGGGTGCCGCATGGGCGCCGTGCCCGCCGCTGCGGGCCGACTTGAGCTGCTCCCGCTTTTCCTTGCGGCCCTCGACCAGCCGGTAGAGCACCGGGACCAGGATCAGGGTCAGGGCGGTCGATGACACCAGCCCGCCGATGACCACGATGGCCAGGTCCTGCGAGATGAACCCGCTGGAGCCGGTGACCCCGAGGGCCATCGGCGTCAGCGCGAAGATGGTCGCCAGCGCCGTCATCAGGATCGGGCGCAGGCGCTGCCGGGCGCCGTTGACGACCGCATCCTGCACGCTCTGGCCCTGCCGGCGGTATTGGTTCACCAGGTCGATCAACACGATCGCGTTGGTGACCACGATGCCGATGAGCATCAGAAGGCCGATCAGCGAGGCCACGCCCATCGGCTTGCCGGAGACGAGCATGAGCAGGATCGCGCCGGTCGCTGCGAAGGGGATGGACACCAGCAGGATCAGCGGCTGGATGAGCGAGCGGAATTCGGCCACCATCAGCAGGTAGACGATGGCGATGGCGACCAGCATTGCCAGGCCGAGCTGCCTGAACGAGTCCGTCTGCTGGGTGCTGACGCCTCCGAGTTCGACGGAGACGCCGTCGGGCAAATCGATCCCGTCCAGCTTCTGTTGGACCGAGCTGGTCACGGCCCCGAGTTCCCCCGCGTCGGGGGTCAGGGATACCGTGGCCACCAGCTGGCCACCCTGGCGGCTGACCGAGGAGGGTACGCTGGCGCGTTGGATGTCGGCCAGGTCGGAGAGCTTCTTCATCCCCGAGGCCGTCGGGACCGCGAAGTCCTCCAGGTCCTGCATCGAGGACACCGACGTTCCACCGTCGACGTAGATGGACAGCTCCTTGCCGTCGATCCGGACGCTGTCGACGGCCTGGGGATTCGCCGCGGAGGCGACGAGACCGGAGACCTGCATCTCCGTCAGCCCGGCCTCGGCGGCCTTCACCCGGTCGACGTTGACCTGGATCGTCGGCTGGTCGGCCGCGAGGTCGCTCGAGATGTCGGTCGCCTTCGGGGTATCCCTCAGCGCATCCAGGACCTTCTTCGAGGCATCCGTCAGGGCCGCCTTGTCATCATGCGCCTTGACGATCACGTCCACCGTGCTGCTGCCGTAGGCGGCGGCCTGCCCGACCGAGATCGTGTCGCCGGCCGGGAGCCGGGACAACCGGTCCTGGATGGCGGAGCTGATGGCGCTCTGGTCGCCGTCCGGGTCCGTGTTCACGATGTACGTCGCCGTGCTGCCGCCCCCGCCCATCATCGCGGCCAGCCCCTCGCCGCCGACCCCGGCGGTGAGCAGGACGCTGTCGACGCCGTCGGAATCCAGCAGGGCGTCCTCGGTGGCCTGCGCGGTCTCGCTGACCGTCTTCAGGTCGGCCCCGGAATCGAACTGCTGGGTCACCTGGAGGCTGTTCTGTCCCGTGCTGCCCAGGAAGTCGACCTTCAGCAGCGGCAGGATCCCGGCCGTCAACACGAGGATCAACACGGCGCCTACCAGGGTCCACGCCGGATGGCGCTGGGTGCCGCGCAGGATGGGCAGGTAGCCGCGCTGCAGCCAGCCCGTGCGTTCCCTGTCCTCGGAAGCGGCCCGGACTTCGGCGGGGTCGACGTCGTGGGCCGGCTGGCGCATGAACCAGAAGGCGAGGATCGGGACAATGGTCAGCGCCACGAACAGCGAGGACAACATGGCGATGGCGACCGTCAGGGCAAAGGGCCGGAACAGCTCGCCGACCATGTCCCCGACCAGGGCGATCGGCAGGAACACCATGATCGTGGTCAGCGTGGAAGCGGTGATGGCACCGGACACCTCCTTGACCGCGGTGAGGATGGCATGGCGCTTCTCCTCGCCGTAGCCCAGGTGCCGTTTGATGTTCTCGATCACCACGATCGAGTCGTCCACGACGCGTCCGATCGCGATGGTCAGCGCGCCGAGGGTGAGCATGTTCAACGAATAGCCGCCGAGGTTCAGCCCGATGAAGGTCACCAGGACGGAGACCGGGATCGAGATGGCGGTGACCAGGGTCGACCGCAGCGACAGCAGGAACACCAGGATCACGACAACGGCGAACGCGAGGCCGAGTAGCCCCTCGATCGCCAGGTGGCTGATCGACTGCTCGATGAAGGGGGCCTGGTCGAAGATCGGGGTGATGGATCCGCCCTTGCCCAGGGCGGCGGTGAAGTCTTCCATCTTGTCGTGGACCGCATGCGAGATGGAGACGACGTCCGCGTCGGGCAGGGCGGTGACCTGGACCGAGAGGCTGGGCACGCCATTGGTGCGGGTGATGGACGTCTGCTTCTCGTTGGTGATCTTCACCGTGGCCACGTCGCCGATGGTCTTCACCGGTCCGGCTGCCGGGGCGGCGGGGGCAGCCGGGGCCTGGCCGCCTAGCTGGGGTGCCCCGGTACCTGCCGATCCACCACCTGGCGGGGAGGTCCGGGAGCCGCTTCCCGCGGAGGACGACGACGGAAGGAGGGGCAGTGCCTTGAGCGCCTTCAGGGATTCAATGGGGTCCCCGGCCTGGACGGAGACGGACTGACCGTCCTCGACGATGGTGCCGGCGGGAAGGGTCGTGCCGTTGGAGGTCAACGCGGAGGAGATGCTCTGCGCGCCCAGCCCGGCGGCCGCGAGCTTCTTGCGGTCCGGGGTGATGGTGATCCGCTGCTTCGTCTCGCCGCTGAGCTGGACATCGCGGACACCCTCGATGCTCTGGATTTCGGGCAGAACCGCCGTGTCCAGTGTCCGGCTGAGGTCTTCGGCCGAAGCATCCGAGGAGGCCGTCAACATCACCACCGGGATGTCGGAGGTGCTGCCGGCCAGGATCTCGGGGGTCGAACCCTCGGGAAGGGCGGCGGACACCGTGTCGATGGCCTCGCGCAGGCTCGACTCGAGCTTGTCCTGGTCCAGCCCGTATTCGGTCGAGACCGTGATGGTGGAGACCGACGGTGCGGAGGTGGCGGACACGGTTTCGACGCCGCTGACCCCCTTGAGCGCACTGGAGAGCGGCAAGCTGATTTGCTGGTCGATCAGTTCCGGGCTCGAGCCGACGGCGGTGGTGAGGATCGTGGTCTGGGGGACGTTGATCGGCGGGATCAGCTCCTGCTTGAGGGACGTCATCGACACGACGCCGGCGACGGCGATGATGAGCGTCAGCAGGGCCACGACCGCCCGGTTGGCAAGACTGAGTCGCGCGAGATGGTGCACGGGGGATCCTTTGACGGAAGACGGGAGCAGGACGGCGATAAGCTGTCGACATAAGGATAGCCCTCGGCTAAGCATCGGCGGCGCGCCGGGTCGGGGCAATGGAGGAGCTGGGACGATGGACGAGCGCGAATCGCTCCTGCACCGCATCGATGTTCTGGAGGCCGCCTCGGAACGGATGCGGCTGGACGCCTCGATGGATGCACTGATGTCGCTGCCGTTGACCGTCCAACAGCTCAAGGCCACGGTGGTGGTGATCACCGGCAACGGGGACACCACGGTCCAGCGCCTCGCCGGGGTGCTGCAGGTGTCGCTCGCCACGGTATCCGGGATCGTTGACCGGTTGGTTGGCCATGGGGTGGTCGAACGCGTCACGGACGAACGGGACCGCCGCTCGCGCCGGCTGGTGGCCACGGACCGCGGGCGGGAAATCATCCACTCGCTGATGGTGGAGGCCGACGGGTTCCGCAGGGCCGCCATGGCCCGGCTGGAGCTCGAGGACCTCCGGGCCCTGGTCCAGGGCATGGAGGCATTGATGCGGGTGGCGTTCACGCCCGGTGGGGCGGCACCGGATCGGGAGGAGGGCCCCGCCTAGGCCGGGTCGACGGAAACCACGGCAAGGAAACCGCGCCCGGAAACCTCCGGCGGAGTGTCGTCGTTGCCGACCACCGTGTCCAGGCGCTCCAACGCGGTGCCCTCGGCTTCGCCCGGCGTCGGGTTGACGACCGCGTTGCCGTGCAGCAATACGGCGTGCTGGCCGCCGAAGACCGGGTGGGGGCGCTTCTTGGACAGTTCCAGGATCACGACGTGTCCGCGGTACCCGGGACCGGTGATGAGGTTCAGGTCCCGGATCGGGCCCTCGGGCAGGGCCGCGCTGGTCTCGGCGCCGCCGTCGAAGCGGAACGGCCGGTACTTCTGCAGGCCCTGCTCGGTCCCGTCCACGGTGAGGAGCATGAATTCGCCGTCGAGGACCGTCAGGATCCGCTCGCACCCGGCGAACGCCGAAAAGGCCCCCTCCGCCGCGACGTCGGCGACGCTGATCCGCCAGTCCCAGCCCGGCCCGGAGGCGGGGGTGCCCCCGGAGCCGGATTCCGGCGTCGTGCTGGAGCGGGCGATCTCCACCGTGGTGCCCCCGCCATTGCGCCAGCGCTCGGGGGAGAGGTCTGCGAAGCGGATGAGGTGTGCGGGGGTGGTGCTCATGCGGTCGTCCTGACGTCGGGGGTACTGGCGCCTACTGTAGCGGGGCCTACTGGAGTGGGGCCTACTGGAGTGGGGCCTACTGGAGCGGGGCACCGGCTGCCGCGTTGGCGGCGGCGAGGAGCGTGCCGTCGGCGACCAGGGTGTGCACGGCCTCGATCTCCGGGGCCAGGTAGCGGTCGGTGCCCGGGCCCTCGACGACCCCGCGGATGGCTTGGCGGACCGCGGTGACGATGGGGGAGGACTTGGAGGAGGCCAGCCCGCCGTCGCGCATGTCGAGGGCCCGGGCGCTGGTGAGCAGTTCCACGGCGAGCACGCGCTGGAGCCCGTCGATGGCCCGGCGCAGCTTGAGCCCGGCGGCCCAGCCCATGGAGACGTGGTCCTCCTGCATGGCCGAGCTGGGGATCGAGTCCACCGAGGCGGGAACGGCCAGGCGCTTGAGCTCCGAGACGATGCCGGCCTGGGTGTACTGGGCGATCATGTGGCCCGAGTCCACGCCGGGGTCGTCGGCCAGGAAGGCGTTGAGGCCGTGGCTGCGGGCCTTGTCCAGGAAGCGGTCCGTGCGGCGTTCGGAGATGGAGGCCAGGTCGGCGACGGCGATGGCCAGGAAGTCCAGCACGTAGCCGACCGGGGCGCCGTGGAAGTTGCCGTTGGACTCGACGCGGCCGTCCGGGGTGACGACGGGGTTGTCGATGGCCGAGGCCAGTTCCAGCTCGGCGACGGATTCGGCGTGGGCCAGGGTGGCGCGCACGGCGCCGTGGACCTGCGGGGCGCAGCGCAGCGAGTAGGCGTCCTGGACGCGGGTGAAGGCGTGCGATCCCTCCTTCTGCTCGGCGATCAGCGTCGATCCGGCGAGCACGGCTCGCATGTTGGCTGCCGAGGCGATCTGGCCCGGGTGCGGGCGCAGGGCATGCAGGTCCGGGGCGAAGACATCGTCGGTGCCCAGCAGGCCCTCGATGCTCATGGCGGCGGACAGGTCGGCCGTGGCGACGAGCCGGTGCAGGTCCTCGGCGGCCATGAGCAGCATGCCCAGCATGCCGTCGGTGCCGTTGATCAGCGCCAGGCCCTCCTTCTCGGCGAGCACGACGGGCTCGATGCCGGCCGCGGCCAGGGCCTCGGCGGCGTCGACGAGTTCACCGCCCGCGGTGCGGACCTTGCCCTCGCCCATGACGGCCAAGGCGCAGTGCGAGAGCGGGGCCAGGTCGCCCGAGCAGCCGAGCGAGCCGTATTCGCCCACGACCGGGGTGATGCCGGCGTTGAGCACCGCGGCGTAGGCCTGGGCGACCTCCGGGCGGACTCCGGTGCGGCCGGTGGCCATGGTGTGCAGGCGGTTGAGCATCAGCCCGCGCACGACCTCGCGGTCGACCTCGGCGCCGGAGGAGGCGGCGTGGGAACGGATCAGCGAGCGCTGCAGCTGGGCGCGCAGCTCGATGGGGATCTGCTTGGTGGCCAAGGCGCCGAAGCCGGTGGAGACGCCGTAGTGCGGACGCGTGTCGGTGACCAGCGCGTCGATGACGGCGCGGGACTCCGCCATGGCACGCAGGGATTCCCCGGAGATCTCCACACGGGCATCGTGGCGGGCCACGCGGACCACGTCGTTTGCGGCCAGGGCCGCCGGGTTCAGGCTGATGGTCTCTGCCATAGGTCTTCCTCTCAGTGGAGCCCACCTCGCAATGACGGCTTGCCAAGTGGTGCAATTCACGTTTCAATAAGTGAAACGTAAATTTTGTCTGGTGGCAAGGTGGGGCTCGGTTGGACCTGCCGCCACCGTGCACCGAGGCAGGAGGAACCATGGCCGAACCGTCCACCCGCACGGTGGAGCGGGCGCTGCAGCTGCTCGGCTCCGTCTGCGACGCCGGGTACATCTCCCTGGCCGAGGCAGCCCGCGAGACGGGGCTGTCCGCCTCCACGGCGCTGCGCCTGCTGCGCACGCTCGAGGCCAGCGGATTCGTCAGGCGGGACCCCGAAGCCGGCTACCGGCCCGGGATGCGCATCGTCCAGCTCGGCGCCCAGGCGCTCAGCCACGAATCGCTGGTATCCCTCGCCATGGAGTCGCTGCGCCACCTGGTCGCCTCCACCGGGGAATCCGCCTACCTCAGCGTCCCCTCGCTCGGCGGCACCGCCGCCGAGCACAGCATCTACATCGCCGTCGAAGAGGGAACGCATTCGGTCCGCCACACCTCGTGGGTGGGGCGCAGCATCCCCCTGGACGGCAGCGCCGTCGGCACCGTCCTGCGCGGCCGGACCCCCGCGGAGGGCTACGTCGTCGTCGACCGGGGCGTCGAGGCCGACGTCACCGCCATCGCGGCGCCCATCACCGTGGGCAGGGGAGACGAGTCCCGCGTGATCGCCGCCCTGTCGGTGGTCGCCCCGTCCTACCGCATCACGCCCGACCTCATCACCGCCATCGGCCGGCAGGTCGCCGCCGAGGCGCACA
>DATNBS010000071.1:0-2149 GCA_035571895.1 Arthrobacter sp.
GGGCTGGCGATCGGCGTGGTCGATGATGATGAAGCCGCGCAGGGTGAGCCGCTTGCTGACGACCAGACCGAGGTTGCCGGGGCCGGCCGGCGGTTCGGTGGCGTTGTAATGGGCGATCGCGCCGCACATGGCGACCCGGCCGTGGTTGTTCAGCATGACCAGGGCGGCGTCCAGGTGGTCGGCTCCGACGTTGTCGAAGTAGACGTCGATGCCATCCGGTGCGGCCTCGCGCAGCTGCGCCAGGACCGGGGCGGTCCGGTAGTTGAAGGCGGCGTCGAAGCCGATCTCGCGCAACCAGCGGACCTTCTCCTCGGTGCCCGCGCTGCCGATCACCCGCGCCGCGCCCTTGAGCTTGGCGATCTGGCCGGCCATGCTGCCCACCGCCCCGGCCGCACCGGAGACGAAGACCACATCGCCGGGCTTGAGCGCGGCGATGTCGAGCACGCCCACGTAGGCAGTCAGCGTGGGCATGCCGAGCACGCCCAGGTAGGCCGACGGGGACAGGCCTCCCGCCGGGGTCACCTTCCGGGCTTGCCGGGCCGGCAGGACCGCCTCGTCCCGCCAGCCCAGCATATGCAGCACCAGGTCGCCCTGGGCCAGGTCCGGTGAGCGGGATTCGGTGACCTCGCCGATCGCGCCGCCCTCCAGCGGCTCGCCCAGGCGGAACGGCGGCACATAGGACTTCACGTCGTTCATCCGGCCGCGCATGTACGGGTCCACCGACATGAACAGGTTGCGCACTCGGACCTGCCCGTCGTCCAGGTCGGGCCGGTGCGCCTCGGTCAGCGCGAAGTTGTCGTCGGTTGGCCAGCCGGACGGCCGGGAGGCGAGGACGATCTGGCGTGGCATGGGCTGCTCCCGGCGTGGTGACGATAGGGGTATGCCGTAAATTCGGTCCTACCGTACCGCCCAGTAAATACGGCTGCCAGTGAGGATAAGGACCGGCGATGATCCGCAGCACGATGCAGGACTACCAGCTCACGATCGGCGCGATCATGCGGCACGGGGCCCGGGTGTACCCGGGCAGCGAGTGCGTGACGTGGACCGGGTCCGGCACCCGCCGGGCCGGCTACGCCGAGGTGGCGCAGAACGCGGCGCGGCTGGCCGGGGCGCTGACCCGGCTCGGGATCGGGCCGAACGACCCGGTCGGGACGTTCTGCTGGAACAACCAGGAGCACCTCGAGGCCTACTTCGGGGTGCCCAGCATGGGTGCCGTGCTGCACACGCTCAACATCAGGCTGCCCGGCGCCCAGGTGGCCCAGATCGCCAACCACGCCGGGGACCGGGTCATCATCGTGGACGACACGCTTGTGCCTCTGATGGCCGGAATATCGAGCCAGCTGCCCACGGTGGAGGCGTTCGTCGTCAACGGCGCCGGTGACGCGTCCGCCCTCGAGGGACGGATACCGGTACTGCGCTACCAGGAGCTGCTGGCCGCCGAGTCCGGTGAGTACGACTGGCCCGAGCTGGCCGAGCGGGACGCGGCGCTGATGTGCTACACCAGCGGAACCACCGGGGACCCCAAGGGCGTGGTGTACTCGCACCGGTCCACCTACCTGCACGCGATGGCGGTGATGGCCGCCTCGGTCCTGGGCATCACCGAGGCCGACCGGGCCATGGCCATCGTGCCGATGTTCCACGCCAACGCCTGGGGCATGCCCTACTCCGCGTTCCTGTCCGGCGCCACGCTGCAGATGCCGGGCCCGTTCCTGCAGCCTGAGCACCTGACGAAGTTCATCGCCACCGAGCGGACCACGGTCACCTCCGGGGTGCCGACGATCTGGAGCGCGATCTTCAACTACGGCGAGGACCACGAGATCGACCTGTCCTCGCTGCGGGTCGGCAACTCGGGCGGCTCGGCCGCGCCCCGCATCCTGCTCGAGCGGTTCGCCGAGCGGTACGGCCTGCGGATCATCCAGGGCTGGGGCATGACCGAGATGAGCCCGGTGGGCGGGCTGGCCCTGCCGCCCGCGGGGGTCGAGCCGAACTCGAAGGAAGACGTGGACTGGCGGATGCGCGCGGGCCGGCTCCTGCACGGGGTCGAAATGCGCATCACCGGCAAGGACGGCGAGGACGTGCCCAGGGACGGCGAGAGCGAGGGCGAGATCGAGGTCCGCGGCCCCTGGGTCACCGGCGCCTACCACAACGA
>DATNBS010000072.1:0-5679 GCA_035571895.1 Arthrobacter sp.
ACCATAGGTACCGGCAAATCACACATATCAGGCTCCCGGAGGGGCGGATATGACCAAGAAGATTCATGTCCACCTGATCGATGACCTGGATGCCTCCGAGGCAAGCGAGACGCTGCGATTCGAGGTCGACGGCAGGCCGTACGAGATCGATCTGAGCAGCCACAACGCGCAGAAATTCCGGGCGGAAATCGCCCCCTATATACGGCATGCCCGCCGGGTGGTCACCCACGTCCGCCGGCGTGGCCGGGCCGGAAGCGGCCCGGGCCGCCCATACGGCGGTGCCCAGGCGGCCCCGCGGAGCGGTGTCACCGCCAGCGGCGAGGAGGCAGCGGCCCCCGCCGTCGCCGGGTTAGCCGCCCCTGGCCCGGGCGAAGGCGGCCCTTCCCACGCGGACTCCGCCAGCGGCGTGACCGCGGGGTACATGCCCCGCCAGGAGTTCGGCGACGGGGAGGCCTGACCGTCGGCCGGGCATACCTCAGGCCCCGCATAGCATTCCTGCATCAACATTTTCCCAGCACGCCGCCCCGGTACCGGCCGCTCTCCGAATGGGCAGGTTTTACCGCAGATATGCCCGGTACACTAGCCGCCTACGGGACGCCGTGGCATGAGCCGGCGCATATCGGAGGCCGGCTCCCGCCCGTGGGGCGGCGGTCGCGAGCGTCCTTGTTGTTGGCAGAACACGATGGGAGTCCGAATGCGCGTTCTGGTTCTCGGCGGCGATGGTTTTTGTGGCTGGCCGACCACGCTGTACCTGTCGGACCGCGGCCATGACATCACCATCATCGACAACCTGAGCCGCCGGAAGATCGACGTCGAGCTTGAGGTGGATTCGCTGACGCCGATCCGCCCGATCGGTGAGCGGATCCGGGTGTGGCGTGAGGTGTCGGGGCGTGAGGTCGGTTTCATCAACCTGGACCTGGCGACCGAGTACGACCGGCTGGTGGCGGTGCTCGAGGACATCCGGCCCGAGGCGATCGTGCACTTCGCCGAGCAGCGGGCGGCGCCGTACTCGATGCGGAACACGCGCGCCAAGCGCTACACGGTGGACAACAACGTGCGGGCGACGCACAACCTGCTGACGGCGCTGGTGGCCACCGGGATCGACGCCTCCCTGGTGCACCTGGGCACGATGGGCGTTTACGGCTACGGCTGGTCCGGCACCGCCCCGATCCCCGAGGGCTACCTGACGGTGAAGGTACCCACGCCCGACGGCGAGCTGGAGCGGGAGATCCTGCACCCGGCGAATCCCGGTTCGGTGTATCACCTGACCAAGACGCTGGACCAGCTGCTGTTCTCGTTCTACGCCAAGAACGACGGGCTGGCCATCACCGACCTGCACCAGGGCATCGTGTGGGGCACCCAGACCGACCAGACCAGCCGGGACCAGCGGCTGATCAACCGGTTCGACTACGACGGTGACTACGGCACCGTGCTGAACCGGTTCCTCATGCAGGCCGCGATCGGGCACCCGCTGACCGTGCACGGCACCGGCGGCCAGACCCGCGCGTTCATCCACATCCGCGACACGGTCCGGTGCATCGAGATCGCGATCACCAACCCGCCCGAGGACCCGGCCCGCCCGCGCGTGCTCAACCAGATGACCGAGACGCACCGGCTTCTCGACCTGGCCAAGATGATCGCCGACGCGATGGGCGCCGAGATCGCCTACCTGCCGAACCCGCGGCGTGAGGCGGAGGAAAACGACCTGATCGTGCGCAACGACCAGTTCCTGGCGCTCGGCCTGAACCCGACCACCCTGTCGGAGGGCCTGCTGGAGGAGGGCAAGGAGATCGCTTACCGCTACCGCCACCGCGCCGACCCGACCAAGATCATCGCCAGGTCGGTGTGGCAGTCCGGCATGGAGACCTCGCCCGACCTCATGACCGAAGTACCGGAGGAGTAGCAGCTACGACGGCGCGCCGGGTCCGCCCGGCGCGCCGTAGGCCCCGGTGTATCAGGGAGCCATGGCTCCTTCGGGCTCGGTGCTGCGCCGGATCGTGGCTATCGCGTGCTCCACCAGCGCGATCAGGACGTCCCGGCCCGACGTCGGCTGGCGGGCGTCGCAGAGGACGACCGGGACATCCGCGTCGAGGTCGACCGCCGACCGGACCGCATCCGGGTTGTAGCGGCGCGCCCCGTCGAAGCAGTTCACGGCGAGGACGAACGGGACGTTGTGCTTCTCAAAGTAGTCAACCGAGGGGAAGCAGTCGGCCAGCCGCCGGGTATCCGCGAGCACGACCGCGCCGAGCGCGCCGCGCGCCAGCTCGTCCCACATGAACCAGAACCGTTCCTGGCCCGGCGTCCCGAACAGGTAGACCACCAGGTTCCGGCGGATGGTGATCCGGCCGAAGTCCAGGGCAACGGTGGTGGTGCTCTTGCGCTCCACCCCGTCCAGCACGTCCACATGCCTGCCCGGCTCGGTCAGCGGCTCCTCGGTGCGCAGCGGGCGGATCTCGGTCACCGAGCCGACCAGGGTCGTCTTGCCTACCCCGAACCCACCGGCGATGAGGATCTTGATGCTGACCGGTACGGCTGCCCGGTCGTCAGAGCCGGCGTAGACCATCGACGACCTCCTTGAGAATCTGCGGATCGGGCAGCCTGGCGGGTGGGATGGGGTGGTGAATGGTGATGAGGGAGCGTTCCCGTAGGTCGCTCAGGAGGATCTGGACCACGCCCAGGGGGAGATCGAGGTCCGCCGCGAGGTCAGCCACCGAGATGGGCAGCGAGGACAGCCGCAGCGCCGAGAGATGCTCGGGCTCCAGTTCCGCCGGATCGTAGGAGGTTCCCCGGACCGTGATGATCATCGCGATCACGTCCAGCGCTTCCCCGGCAGGCCGGGTCCGGCCGCCGATGAGCGCATAGGGCCGGACCACAGGTCCTGCCTCTTGATCGAGCCAGCGGTCTTCCGGTGGGACCATGGCAGCTCATCCCGCCCCATCCCCGGCCGCCCCGGGCCGGGGGAGCACCGACAGATGCGGCCCGACCCGCTTGACCAGGATCGCCATCTCATAGGCGATGAGGCCCACGTCGGCAGTGGCCGGGCTGAGCACGGCCAGGCAGCTTCCCTCGCCGGCCGAGGTCACGAACAGGAAGATGTTGTCCATCTCAACGATGGTCTGCCGGATCCGGCCGCCGCCGAAGTGCTGGCCGGCGCCCCGCGCGAGGCTCTGGAAGCCTGCCGCCACGGCGGACAGGTGCTCGGCATCCTCGCGGGTGAATCCCTGCGAGGCCCCGATGGCGAGGCCGTCGCGGGAAAGGATCAGCGCCTTGTCGATCTGGTTGACCCGGCTGACGAGATCGTCAAGGAGCCAGCCCAGGTCGGCATCGGTACCGGTGCCTGGCGTTGCCAGCCGCTCCGCGTCACCCACGTCGTTCCCCCTGGTCAGTCTTCGTCTATCCGGCCGGCGGCGGAGTCGGCGGTGATGCCCGTGTCCGCGGCCTGCCCGGAGGCGCCTGTGCCTGTATCCACGGGGTTCACCTCCCCGGATGCTACGGCATCCGGGGAGGGCGTCGCATCTGTGCCGTCGGGGCCTCCCGCCCCTGACTCGGGTGCGCCTTCGCCATTGCCGCCCGAGGGGTCGAAGACCGACCTGCCCCGCTCCCAGCCGCGCTGGATGGCCGACATGGTGACGCGGGTCTCCTCCGGCGACCTCTCGTGCTCGGACTCCGACCAGTCGGTGGGCGGCGGCTCGGCGAGTACCCCGAGGTCCGCGGAGGGACCGGGGCGGGATGGAGTCTCGCGCAGCTGCGGCGCCAGGCTCGCCTGGCGGACCCGCCGCGGCAGCCCGTCTTCCAGGTCGGTCCCGGCCCCGGCCGTCTCTTCGGCCGTCGACGGTATGGCGCTGCCGGGCCCGTTGCCCCCATCCGGCTGCAGGGGGGTGAACTCGGTCGGGCGGCCGGTGATTCCCTCATCGGGGTACCCCAGCGGCGGGTAGTCGGTGCCCCCGGTCCGGTAGTCCGTGCCGCCGGTCCGGTAGTCCGTGCCGCTGGACTGGTAGTCGGTGCTGCTGGACTGGTAGTCGGTGCTGCCGGACTGGTAGTCGGTGCTCTCACCGGAGGTGGCCGGAGCGGTCTCCGGCCAGTCCAGGGCCGGTCCCCACTCCCCGCGCAGGCCGGTGACCGCCACCGGGATGGGCGGCGCGGGCGGGGCGGGCGGGAGAGGCTGGCTATCGTCAGGTCCGGGCAGCCCGTCGCCGGGCCCGGTGAGCTCGCGCCCGCTGGAGATGGCGTGCCTGGCCGTCCTGCCCTGTGGGCTGGTCCCGGCGGGCAGGGACGTGGCGTCCTTGGTCGCAGCCCCCTCCGGGACGACCAGCGAACGCGGGATCAGCACGATGGCCGTTGTCCCGCCGTACGCCGAGGAGCGGAGGGAGATCCGGATGTTCTGCCGCTTGGCGAGCTGGCCGGCGACGAACAGGCCGAGCTGGTCGCTGCCGGACAGGTCGAACGCCGGCGGGTTCTCCAGCTGGGCGTTGATCTCGTCCCGGTGGGCCGTGCTCATGCCCAGCCCGCGGTCCTCGATCTCCACCGCGAAGCCCTGGCCCACGACGCTGCCGGTGATCGACACCGGTGTCTGCGGGGGCGAATAGATGGTCGCGTTCTCGGCCAGCTCGGCGATCATGTGGATGACGTCGCCGACCGCGGGCCCGGCCAGCGAGGCCTGCGTGGTCGCCGAGACCTTGATCCGGGTGTAGTCCTCCACCTCGGCGACCGCCGCGCGGAGCACGTCCACCAGGGGCACCGGGTTGCGCCAGCCGCGCGCGGGTGCCTCGCCGGACAAGATGATGAGGCTCTCGGCGTGCCGGCGCATGCGGGTCGCGAGATGGTCCACCCGGAACAGGTCGTCGAGCTCCTGCGGATCCCTGGCCCGCCGTTCCATGGCATCCAGCAGCGTCAGCTGCCGGTGCAGGAGGGACTGGCTGCGCCGGGCCAGGTTGCGGAAGATGTGGCTGATGCCCTGACGGAGCTTGGCCTGCCCGACGGCCGCCTCCACGGCCGTCTGCTGCACCGTGGCGAAGGCCTCGCCGACCTGGCGGACCTCATCGGAGGTGGCGGTGCTGGGCGCCGCCTGGGGGGAAGAGTCCACCTCCTCGCCCGCCGCCAGCCGGCTCACCACGTCGGGCAGGCGCTCGTTCGCCAGTTCCAGCGCGGTCTCCCGCAGGGAGGACAGCTCGCGCACCAGGCGGCGCCCGATCCACAGGCCCAGGGCGACGGAGATGGCGATCGCGACCAGGCCCAGGCCGCCGACCAGGAACAGCCGGAGGTAGGCATCGGTGGCCTCGCTGTCGGCCTGGCTCGTGAGCGCGTTCGCTGCCTGCAGGCCGGCCGCCTGGAAACCGGCGCCGACCTCCCTGACCGCCTGCTGCCACGCGAGCGGCGAGACCGACGGCACGGCGCCCGGCCGGGTGCCGACCACCGTGTTCTCCAGCGACAGCAGCACCAGGTACGCGCGCGGGCTGATGGCGTGGGTGTAGTAGGCGCGGTACTGGGGATCGAGGTCGGGGAGGGTCAGGTTGTAGAACGCCCGGCGGGACCCCACGAGCTGGGTGAAAGCCTGGAGATCGGCCGGGGTGAACTGGCGGCTGCTCTGGCCGGCCGTCAGCAGCGTGTTCTCCTGCGCCAGCATGTCCTCCGACTGGCCCATCCGCACGAACGCCAGCGCCTGGGCCACCAGCTGCGCGT
>DATNBS010000073.1:0-2599 GCA_035571895.1 Arthrobacter sp.
GGGATTGTCGCAGCAGCTTGAGCACGACGAGCGCTATGAGCTGGCCGAGGAGTACATGGAGGTCCTCTACAAGCTGTGGGAGCAGTCGTGGGAACCGGGCGCGGTCGTCCGTGACCGGCAGGGTGCCACCTTCGTCGATCCGGCCCTCGTCCACCCCATCGAGCACAGCGGCAAGTACTTCTCCGTCCCTGGCATCCACCTGTGCGAACCTTCCCCGCAAAGAACTCCCGTGCTGTTCCAGGCCGGCTCCTCCCCGCGGGGAATGGCCTTCGCCGGACGCCACGCCGAGGCCGTGTTCATCAACGCCGTCTCGGTGGAACAAGCCCGCCGCGGCGTCGACAAAATCCGGCAGGCCGCCGTCGAAAACGGCCGCGATCCCTACGACATCAAGGTGGTGGTCCTGCTGACGGTGATCGTCGCGCCCACCGATGAAGAGGCCGAGGCCCTGCACCGGCAGGCCCGCGCCAACGTCAGCGTCGAGGGTGCCCTGGCCCGGTTTGCCGGCTGGACCGGCGTCGATCTGTCCACCGCCGACCTCGACGCGCCGCTGCAGCACGTCAAGACCCGCGGCGTGCAATCGATCGTGGATATGTTCTCCAAGGCCGACCCGGACCGCGAGTGGACACCGCGCGCCGTCGCCGAATTCCTCGGGATCGGCGGCACCGGAAGCACCATTGTGGGCTCGCCGGGTACTGTCGCCGCCGACATCAGGCGCTGGCGCGACGAAGCGGACGTGGACGGCATCAACCTCAGTTACACCACCAAGCCCGACAGTTGGCAGCGCTTCATCGAGCACGCCCTGCCCGAACTGCGCCGCCAGGGGCTCGCCGCAGAAGCCCCCGAGGCCAACGCCGCGCAGCTGACGCTGCGCGAAAAGCTGTACGGCCCCGGACATCAATACACACTTCCGGGACACCCGGCCACCGGATACCGCGCGGGCGCCGCCGTCGCCATCGCTTCCTAAATCAGTCCCGGCATGGCCCACGAACACACGAAGCAGGAGAAACACCCTATGACTGAAACAACCGATGTGGTCGTCGTCGGCGCCGGATTCGCCGGACTGATCACGGCCCGCGAACTGACCCGCCAGGGCCTGAACGTCGTCGTCTTGGAGGCCCGGGACCGGATCGGCGGCCGCACCTGGACCGACCACCGGCTCGGCCGCGACCTGGAGATGGGCGGCACCTGGCTGCACTGGACCCAGCCGCATTCCTGGGCGGAGGTCACCCGCTATGGCCTGGAGGTGACCCGCGGCCCCCGCTCCGAGGAAACCTACTGGCTGGCCGGCCGCCAGGTGCGCCGCGGCAACCTCGAGGACTTCATGAAGCTCATCGACCCGGGCATGACCCGCCTGCTCGAAGACACGATGAAGTGGATCCCCCGCCCGGACATGCCCCTGACGGCATCCGGGCTCGAGGAGGTCGACCAGTTCAACCTGCAGGAGATGCTCGACAAACTGGACTTGTCCGTGGATGAGCGCAATGCCAACGAAGCGGCCTGGGTGGGCCACTTCAACGCCCCGCTGGACCGGTGCGCCTACACCAACGCCCTGCGCTGGACGGCCGCGGCGGCCGGCTCCTGGCACCTGATGCACGAGGCGTCGGCCATCTTCCGGCTCGCGGGCGGCACCCGCAGCCTGGTCGATGCCACCGCCCGTGACTCGGGCGCCGACATCCGGCTTGACTCCCCCGTCCACTCGATCGAGCACGACGCCGAGTCCGCCCTGGTCAGCTACGGCGCCGGACGCAGCATCTCGGCGTCCCGCGTGGTCCTCACGGTCCCGCAGAACACCTTGCACCAGCTCGACGTCGCACCCGCGCTGCCGGAGGGCAAGATCCGTCCGAGCATCGAGAAGACCGCGTCGCAGGGAGTCAAAGCCTGGATCCGGGTCCGCGGCCCGATCAAGCCGTTCTTCGCCTACTCCTCCCAGCACCATCCGCTCTCGGTGGTGCGCACCGAATTCATCGGCGAGACCGACGCCGTGCTGGTCGCGTTCGGAGCCGATGCCACGCGCCTGGACGTCAACGACGTCCAGGCCGTCCGCAGCGCGCTGAAGGTCTGGCGCAATGACCTCGAGGTCCTGGAAACCACCGGCCACGACTGGATGGCGGACCAGTACTCGCAGGAAACCTGGCTGATCCAGCAGCCGGGCCAGCTGACCCGGTACCTCGCCGCGCAGCAGGAAAACACCGGCGTGCTGTACTTCGCCAGCAGCGACTACGCCAACATCTGGGCCGGCTTCATCGACGGCGCCATCGAAAGCGGACTGCGCGCCGCGCGGGACGTCCAGGCCAGCATCAGCACAGCCCCCGCCGAACTCGCCCCCACGACCTAAGGAAGAGCCATGAGCCTCGCGGCCGTCTCCCCGGCAATCCAGCCCGATCAATACCGCGCCGTCATGCGCCGCTTCCCCACCGGCGTCGCGGCGATCTGCGCCGCCGACCAGGCCACCGGCAAACCCAGCGGTTTGATCGTGGGAACATTCCAGGCGCCCTCGCTGGACCCGGCGCTGGTCACCTTCAGCATCGCCCGCACGTCCACCAGCTGGCCGAAGATCCGCCGCTCCGTCATGTTCAGTGTCAACCTGCTCGCCGACGGC
>DATNBS010000074.1:0-2994 GCA_035571895.1 Arthrobacter sp.
ACGACCCGGGCCTCTTCCACGATGACCTGCTCCTCGATGCTGGTTCGACGGCCCACATGCCGTGCTGCGAAAAGACCTAGACTGGAGGGGATGAACACCCAGCAGCCGACGCCGCCTCCGTCACCGGAGCATGCGCCACCCTCCAGCGTAGCCAATCGCTATGGCTCACCCAAGCGACGCATGCCCCGTCGGCGCAGAAACACCGTGATCGCCGTCGCACTGGCCCTGGCCGTCGGCGTCGCCGGACTCATGACCTGGTGGAACGTCAAGTCCTATTCCAGCAAGGACGTTGCCTTCGACATCACGTCCGACACCACGGCCAACGTCACCATCCAGGTCGAGAAGAAGCGCCAGGACGTCCTCGCCTGCAACCTGCAGGTCATGAACGAGTCCTACGCCGTGGTCGGCTGGAAGACGGTGACCTTCGGGGCATCGCCGGGCACCGGCCGGGAACGGATCGTGCAGGACTTCGACCTGCGGACCGAGTCGCTGGGTGTGACCGGCGGCGTGACCACCTGTTGGCTGGTGCGCTGACCCCGCAGACGACCCGCAAGGCCGCCATTAGTTGGGGTTTGGCCGGGCAATGGGTAAAATGGGTCTAATACGATCCACCCCGCCTTGACCTGGTGACGGACCGCGGTTCTTCACCACGCACGGCGGGGTCTTTGCTTGCATCGCCGCCGGCGGGGCATTCACTGCAGTTCAGTGGCCGGTCATCCGACCGGCCACTCTGACTACGAGGAGAAGTACGTGACCACCAACCATGAACCGGCTCTCTGGCTCACCCAGGAGGCCTACGACCGCTTGTCCGCTGAACTCGAGCACCTGCAGGGTCCCGGACGTGCCGAGATCGTCGACCGCATCGAACAGGCGCGCTCCGAGGGCGACCTGAAGGAGAACGGCGGGTACCACGCGGCCAAGGAAGAGCAGGGCAAGGCCGAGGCGCGCATCGCGTACCTCAAGGACTTCCTGCAGAAGGCCGAGGTCGGCGACGCGCCGGCCGACGACGGGATCGTCGAGCCCGGCATGCTGGTCGAGGCCACCATCGCGGGCGACAAGACCACGTTCCTGTTCGGCAGCCGTGAGGTCGCCGGCGACTCGGGCCTGGAGGTCTACAGCGAGAAGTCCCCGATCGGTGCCGCCGTGCACGGCAAGAAGGTCGGCGACAAGCTCAGCTACACGGCGCCGAACGGCAAGTCGATCGACGTGGAGATCCTCACCGCCACGCCCTACAAGGGCTGATTCCGGCACCTGCCGCAGCGGGCCGCTCCTCCTCCGGGGAGCGGCCCGCAGCCGCTTAACCGCCGCCTGACGGCCGGTCGCGGTGCTCAGGGCTTGAACCCAGGTTCCCAGTGCCAGGCGTCGTCCAGGTGGTTCCGCGCCCCGGTGGGGTGGGCGGGGTGTGCCGCCAGCCAAGCCTCCTGGGCGGCCAGCAGGTCCGCGGTCGCCTGCCAGGTGTCCATCGTCGACGGCGGGCTGACGCCGGCTGCCCGGGCAACCGCCCGCAGCTCCGCAGGGCTGTACGCCTCGAGCTCCCCGACCCCGAGGTGCCGGTCCCAGAGGAACCTGGCCAGGACCCTGGCCTTCGCGTGCCGGTTGGCCACGGATCGGGCACTGTGGCGGAATCCGTCCGGTGCCGGGGCCATCGCCCCCTCCTCTCCCCCGGGGCCGCGCTCAGGTGGTGATGACGACCGGCTGGAAGCCCTCGGCGCGCAGATTGTCGAGCACCTGCTCCGAGTGCAGGTGCCCCTTGGTTTCCATGTCGATCGTGATGGCCACGTCGCCCATCGACAGGGAGCCGCCGATGCGGGTGTGGTCGACGCCGGTGACGTTGGCGTCGGATTCGGCGATGACGCGGGAGATGGTGGCCAGTTCACCGGCCCGGTCATCGAGCATCATCCGCACGGTCAGGTAGCGTCCGGCGACGGCGAGGCCGCGTTGGATGACCTTGAGCATGAGCAGCGGGTCGATGTTGCCTCCGGAGAGCACGACGGCGGTGCGCTGGGAATCGATGCCCAGCTCGGCCAGCTTGCCCTCCAGCAGGGCCGCGACGCCGACGGCACCGGCGGGTTCGACGACGAGCTTGGAGCGCTCGAGCAGGAACACCAGGGCCCGTGCCAGCGCGTCCTCGCTGACCGTGACGACGTCGTCGACGAGTTCGCGGATGATCTGGAACGGCAGCTGGCCGGGCCGGCCCACGGCGATGCCGTCGGCGATGGTGGCGACCTTCTCCAGCGGGACCAGCGCGTCGGCGGCCAGCGAGGGCGGGTAGGCTGCCGCGTTTTCTGCCTGGACGCCGATCACCCGGATTTCGCGGCCCTGCTCGGCCGCCTTGGCCTTCACGGCGGTCGCGACACCGGCGAGCAGCCCACCGCCGCCGACGCCCATGAGGACGGTGTCGACGTCGGGCAGCTGTTCGAGCAGTTCCAGGCCGATGGTGCCCTGCCCGGCGATGATGTCGGCGTTGTCGAACGGGTGCACGAACACGGCACCGGTCGAGTCGGCGTAGCGCTGGGCTTCGGCCAGGGCCTCGTCAACGTTGTGGCCGTGGAGGACGACCTCGGCGCCGTGGTCCTTGGTGGCGGTCAGCTTGGGCAAGGCCACACCCAGCGGCATGTAGATCCGTGCCTTGATGCCGAGCCGGTCGGCGGCCACGGCCACGCCCTGGGCATGGTTGCCGGCGGAGGCGGCGACGACCCCGCGCGCCTTCTCCTCCTCGCTGAGGCGGGCCATGCGCACGTAGGCGCCGCGGACCTTGAAGGAACCGGCACGCTGCAGGTTCTCGCACTTGAGGTACACATCGCTGCCGGTCAGCACCCCGAGGGCGCGGGAGTGTTCCACGGGGGTGTGGGCGATGACGCCCTCGAGCAGCTCGGCGGCTGCTTCGACGTCGGCCACGCTCACGGGCAGGGTGGCGTGGGCTGTGGTTTCCAGGGGCTGCTGCATGCTGGTGCTTTCGTGAAGTGTCGGGGTCACTGGGGTGGCTCTCCGGGG
>DATNBS010000075.1:0-4161 GCA_035571895.1 Arthrobacter sp.
GAGCCGCCCGACGCCGAGGCCGGACAGCACGGTCTCCAGGTTGGTGCCCTCGAAAGAGTCGCCGTAGCTCTTCTCGACGAGCGACTCGGCGCCGTCCGGGGCCAGTTCGGGGACGATCCGCCACTCCTCGCTGCCCCGCGCAAGACCCTCGTCGAAGTGCTGGACCCAGACCACGGGGACCTGCTCCCGCCGGGCCTTGTCGACGAGGCTGCCGACGTTCGCCACAACAGCGTCGCGATCGTGCGCCTCCGCGACGACGCCGTTCTGCACGTCGACCACCAGAAGCGCGGTGTTGGGCCGGTTCTCCAGGGTGGTCATGGCGTCCCCTCATTCACCTGCGGTCACCTGCCTTGCCCACGGTATCCCCGGCCGCCGACACAGCCGGGCGCCGATACAGACGGCCTCCGGCAGCAGCCAGCCGGGAACGCCCCGCGGGTCACCTCTTGGCGCTGATCCTGGTGCCGAGATCCTCGCCCTCGCAGATGCGCCGCATTACCCCGACGGCGGCGACGTCGAACACGTGCATGGTCAGCGCATGCTCGCTGGCCAGGACGAACGCGCTGGTATCCATGACCCTCACCCGGGCGGCCAGCGCCTCGTCATAGGTGAGGTGCGTGTAGCGCATGGCGGCCGGGTTGACCCGCGGGTCGCTGTCGTAGACGCCGTCCACCCCGTGCTTGGCGACCAGCAGGGCATCGGCATCCAGTTCCAGCGCGCGCTGCACGGCCGGGTAGTCGGTGGTCACGTATGGCTGCCCGATGCCGCCCGCCAGCAGCACGATCAGGCCACGGTCGAGATGGTGGACCGCCCGGAGCCTGATGAACGGTTCGCCCACGCTCTCCATCGGCATGGCGGTCATCACCCGCACGTCGCTGCCGCCACGGTCGCCGCTGGCGGTGAGCACACCACGGAGCATCAGCGCGTTCATCACGGTGCCGAGCATCCCGATGTTGTCCGCCTCGGCCCGGCTGATCCCCCAGTCCTCGGCCATCCGGCCGCGGAAGTAGTTGCCGCCGCCCACGACCACGGCTATCTGCACGCCGAGATCGTGCACGGAGAGAATCTCCCGCGCGACGTGGGCCAGGCTGGCCGGGTCCACGCCGCTTCCGGCCGGCCCCGCCAGCGCCTCCCCGCTGAGCTTGAGGACCACCCTGCGATACCGCACGTGAGACATTACGGCAGCTCAGGGCACAACGGGAGCGGGGAAGTCACGGAGTTGATTGGCCTGCGTCCCATGCGTGAGGCTGCTCGTCTGGCCGTCTGCGACGAGGCGCCGGTGGGCCTCCTGCCAGTCCGGCATCTCGGCGCCCGGCTGCTCCCAGTCGACGAATGCCGCCTCGTCGCACCAGTCGTCGATGCGATTCATCGTGCCCAGGTGCGGTTCGGCGCCGACGAAGCTGTCCATCGAGGCACGTTCCTGCCAGGCGGTGCGGGTCCAGTAGGTGTTGTTCGCCTCGGCGAGCACGTCGGCGCCGAGGTTTCCTCCCGTGCCCTGGGCCTGCTCCACCACGGCTACCGCGCTGGCGAAGAAGTCGTCGAAGAAGGCCGGATCCCTGAGCCGGAGCCTGGTGATCACGATGACCGGCATCGCTACCTCCCCCCGGCGCGGCGTGCCGCGAACGGGCTAGCTCTGGTGGGCACCAGCTTGCCATATGGCCCACAACCGGCAGTGAGTGCCGTTACCCCCGTCAGGTACTGTCGTTGAAGCCAGGCTGACCGGGAGGGGGACACGGCAGTACGCCATGTGAGAGCTCATGAACTTTCCCACCGCCGTCTTCACGCTGCTTTGGGTGGCCGCCTTCATCGCCGTGCTGACGATGGCGGTCAGGGGGCTCCGCACCACCCTGGTGCCCAAGGATGGCTCGGCGTGGACTCCCCCCAAGATCCTCAGCAAGAAGAACCGCGCGGCGCCCGGGCCGCCCCGGCGCGACCAGCAGAACCGTGATCAGCGACCGCAGAACCGTCGTCGGCGCGGCCGCCGGAAGCGTGATCGAGCCGACCTGCTGCCCCCGGACGCGACGATCAACTTCGCCGCCGAACGCGAGGCGGCGGACATTGACGAGGTTTTCTCGGCTCTCGACAACGACCTGGTCGGGCTCGTTCCGGTGAAGAAGAAGGTCCAGGAGATCGCGGCACTGCTCCTGGTTGACCGGGCCCGGCGACGGTTCGGCCTGGACGCACCCCGGCCGAACATGCACATGTGCTTCACCGGCCCGCCGGGCACCGGGAAGACCACCGTGGCGCTGCGGATGGCCGATATGCTGCACCGCCTCGGCTACCTGGAGGAAGGCCAACTGGTCCACGCCATGCGGGATGACCTGGTGGGCCAGTACGTGGGGCAGACGGCCCCGAGGACGAAGAAGGTCCTGGAGAAGGCGATGGGCGGCGTCCTGTTCATCGACGAGGCCTACTACCTCTACCGGTCCGGTGACTCGATGGACTACGGCCAGGAAGTGATCGACATCCTGCTCCAGGTCATGGAGAACGAGCGGGACAAGCTCGTGGTCATCCTGGCCGGATACAAGGACCGGATGGACGAGTTCTTCGGCGTCAACCCGGGGATGAGCTCACGGATCGCACATCATCTCGACTTCGCCGCGTACGAACTCGGCGAGCTCGCCGCCATCGGGCAGCTGATGCTGGCACAGTCGCGCTACTACCTGTCCGAGGAAGCTGAACAGGCCTTCCGCGACTACCTCACGAACCGGATGCAACACCCCCGGTTCGCCAACGCCCGCAGCGTGCGCAACGAACTCGAGCGCGCCCGGCTCCGTCACGCGCACCGTCTTGCCTCCGACCTGCACCGTCACTGGACCAAGGACGATCTCATGCGGATCGAGCCCGAGGACATCTTCGCCGGCAACCCCGGACTCCTGCTGGAGCAGTTCCAGTCCTGACCCGGGGCGCTGACGTTACCGCGCGTGCGCGGGCTCGGGCAGGCGCGCCGAGGCGGGCGGCACCGGGGCCTCCGGGTTGATGATCAGGATGTTGCTGCGCGCGTGCCGCCACAATTCCCGGCTGGCGCTGGCGTCCATGAGGGCGGACAGCCCGCCGTGTGTCGGCGCGCCGAGCACGATGGCCACCGCCCGGACGTCGTTGGCGTACTCGGCCACCAGCCGGCCCACGGTGCCGTGGTCGGCGGCGTGCAGCAGGACCTGGCCCTCGGCGGGCACGTGCCGGGCGGCGAGCCGCTCCAGATGTTGGCCGACGACCGCGCAGGCGGCGTCGAGGTCCTCGGCGTCCACCCCAGCGTCACCGGCGGTGGCACCTTCCTGCGCGTGGACCACGTGCACCACGCGGTCGTGCACGGCCGCCAGCCGGGCCGCGGCGTCGGTGACCCGGTCGGCCACCGGGGAGTTATCGATGGCGGCCACGATCACGCCGGCGCCGGGTCGGCCACGGCTGATCGTCCCGGCTGCCGGAACCGGAATCAAGGCGCCGGCCGGCTGCCCTTCCGTGGGAGCGGTGCGTTGCTGAACCACGGTGGTGGTGACCTGCTGTGCCTGGACGCGTTCCGCCTCGCCAAGCATGCGGTGCGCGGTGGCGAGGACCGCGATGCCCGCGACGATGGCGCCGGAGGCGATGTAGAACGGGACGTGGATGCCCGCGGCGAGGACCAGCCTGCCCGCCGCGTAGGGGGCAAGGCCGCCGCCGACGAACCGGACGAAGCTGTAGGCGGCCGAGGCCACCGGCCGCTCGACCGGGGACACGGTCATCACGGCCTGGGTGGTGATGGTGTTGTTGACCCCGATGAAGATCCCGGACACGATCACCGCGGGGATCAGCACCGCGCGGTCCGTGGTCCAGATCGCGATGACCAGGACGACCACGGCGAACGCGGCGAGGTTGAGGTACATGGCCCTGGCCAGGCCGAGCCGTTCTTGCAGCCGGGGCGCCCCGAACACAGCGAAGATCGCGACAAGCACGCCCCAGCAGGTGAAGACCAGGCCCAGCTTGATCGGGCTCAGGCCCATGGGAAACGGCGCGTACCCGAGGACGGTGAAGAAGCCCCAGTTGTAGCAGAGCGCGGTGAGCGACAGGGTCAGCAGGCCGCGGTGCCGCAGCGCCCGCAGCGGCTCGGAAAGCCCGGTCTTTCGTGGCGGTTTCGGCGTCTTCTCGACCAGCACCACCGTGGCGATCAGCGCGATGGCCATGAGCGCG
>DATNBS010000076.1:0-8434 GCA_035571895.1 Arthrobacter sp.
TGCTCGGCCGGCTCGCGAATCCTGGTCCACGAGTCGATCCGGTCCGGCTTCGTCGAGGCGCTCGCCCGGCAGGCCGAGGGGCGCACCGTGGGGGACCCCTCCGAGCGGGAGACCATCACCGGGCCGCTGATCGAGGCCCCGGCGCTGGAACGCGTCCTGGGCTACGTGGACGGGGCCCGGTCGGCCGGTGCGCGGATCGTCACCGGCGGCAAGGCGCTGCTGGCCGAGAGCGGCGGCTGGTACATCGCCCCGACCGTGATCGACGGTGTCGCCCCGGACCTGCCGATCGCGCGCGAGGAGGTGTTCGGGCCCGTGGTCGCCGTCATCGGGTTCGACGACGAGGCCGAGGCCCTGCGCATGGCCAACGACACCGAGTACGGCCTGGCGGCGACCATCTGGTCGCGTGACATCGACCGGGCGGTGCGGCTGGCCCGCGGAGTGCGCGCCGGGACGGTGGCCATCAACGGCTACAGCGAAGGCAACATCACCACGCCCTTCGGCGGCTACCGGACCTCCGGGTTCGGGGGCCGCGACAACGGGCTCGAGGCCTTCGAGCAGTACACGCAGCTGAAGACGATCTGGCTGACCGTGCGGTAGCCGCGGCGGGTCCGGGTCCTCAGGAGGCGAGGACCACCAGCAGGGCCAGCAGGCCCAGGACGAACACCGCCCCGGCGGTGGAGAAGACGGCAACGGCATCGGCGGCGAACCGGCCGGCGGCGATGCCCCGGGCCCGGAGGTGGTAGCGCCGCCGCTGCGTGGTGTAGATGGCCAGCGCCCCTCCGGCGGCCACGACCACCAGGAGCAGGATGGCCAACCCGTAGTGCGGCATCCAGCGCAGGAACACGGCGCTGACCACGAAGAGCGAGAGCGTCGTCCGGCCCCAGGACATGACGGTGCGCTCCGGTTGCAGGCCGGGGTCGTCGTGGGCGCGGGTGACCGGGTGGGACATCGCGGGCTAGCCCGCCACCGCGATGACGGCGACGATCACGGCGGCGGCCAGCGCCCCTCCCAGGCCCAGGACCGGGACGATGGCCGGGAACGGCAGCGGGCGGTGGTGGCGCATGCTCGTCTCGACGCGCAGCCAGCGCAACACGGCCCCGGCGCTGACGAGCAGGCCGATGCAGATGACCATGATCGAGATGGCCTTGCGCAACTCCGGCGGGAACGCCTCGAAGGCGAAGGCCTCCAGCGCGATGCCGCCGGCCAGGAAGGCCAGCGAGGTGCGGATCCAGGCCAGGAACGTCCGCTCGTTGGCCAGCGTGAACCGCGGATCCGGCTCCTCGCCCCCGGGCAGGACCCGCTGGGCCAGCCACCCGCGTGCCGCTGGTTCGTTTTCGTCGGCCACCGTCGTCCTTCCGTTCGTCCCGTGCGAGGCCTTGCCCTGTGCAGGGGCTCCCCGCGCAACAGCTGCTCCCCGTGCGACAGCCTATCGAGCCCACGGCCGGGAGCCGTGGTTCGTGTCACGCGAACCGAGGCCGGAATAAAACAGAACCCACGGCGTTAACTTGAGTGACATTCGCTCAACTATATACTTGAGCGCATCGCACTCAAGTTCTATTGGAGGATCACGTGCCAACGTTCTTCGGACCATCCGGGTCGGGCAACGGCTCATTTGATGACTTCCTGGCCCGCTACCTGCAGGGCCAGCGGGCCGCCCAGGCAGGCCGCCCGATCGATATCACCCGGCTGCTCAGCCGGCGCACCCACGAACTGCTCGCGCAGACGGCAGCCTTTGCTGCCGAGCATGGCCACGCCGAACTCGACGCCCTGCACCTGCTGCGCGTCATGCTCGACCAGGAGGGACCGGCCGCCCAGCTCAAGGCCGCCGGCGTCGACGTCGCGGCGATCATCCGCGACGCCGAGCAGCGCCTGCCGCAGTCGTCCAGCCGGTACGACGGCGGTGCCCCCTCGCTGACGGCCTCCGCCCAGCGTGCACTGCTGGACGCCCGCCAGGTCGCCCGCGCCTTCGGCTCCACCTACATCGACCCGGAGCACCTGTTCGTGGCCTTCGTGCTCAACCAGGACTCCCCCGCCGGCCAGGTGCTGGCCGCCTCCGGCGTCACCCCCGATTCCCTGCAGCACATCGGCGCCGCCGCCCAGCAGGCCGCCGTCTCCGGCGCGGACGGGGCTCCCGCAGCGGGCCAGCCCGCCTCCGGTTCGGAGACCCCCATGCTGGAGACCTACGGCACCGACCTGACGGCACTGGCCGCCGAGGGGAAGCTGGACCCGGTGATCGGCCGGCAGCAGGAAATCGAGCAGACCATCGAGATCCTCGCCCGCCGCACCAAGAACAACCCGGTGCTCATCGGCGAAGCCGGCGTCGGCAAGACCGCCGTCGTCGAGGGCCTGGCCCAGGCCGTCGCCGCCGACGAGGTCCCGGCCCAGCTGCACGGCAAGCGCGTGCTCTCCCTGGACCTGCCGGGCATGCTCGCGGGCACCCGCTACCGCGGCGACTTCGAGGAACGGCTGACCAAGACCATGGACGAGATCGCCGCCCACGACGGCGAGTTCATCGTCTTCATCGACGAGCTGCACACCGTCGTGGGCGCCGGAGGCTCCGGCGAGGGCGGGGGCATGGACGCCGGCAACATCCTCAAGCCGCGCCTGGCCCGCGGCGAGCTGCGGCTGATCGGCGCCACCACGCTGGGCGAATACCGCACCATCGAAAAGGACCCGGCCCTCGAGCGCCGCTTCCAGCCGGTGACCGTCGGCGAGCCCTCCCAGGAGGACGCCGTCAAGATCCTGGCCGGCCTGCAGCAGCGCTACGCCGACCACCACGGCGTGGCCTACACCGACGCGGCGCTGCGTGCCGCCGTCGAGCTCTCGGCCCGGTACCTGACCGACCGGTTCCTGCCGGACAAGGCCATCGACCTGATCGACCAGGCCGGCGCCCGGCTGAGCCTGCGCCGCGGCCCGGTGGTGGACACCGGGGCCCTGCGCGCCGAGCTGGCCACCCTGCAATCCCGCAAGGACGACGCCGTGGCCTCCGAGCGCTTCGAGGAGGCCGGACGCCTGCGCGATGGGATCCGCGACCTCACCGCGCGGATCGAAGCGGCCGAGGCCGCGCCGGCCCCGGAGGCCGGCGGCAGCGACACGGTGGACGAGGAGCAGATCGCCCAGATCATCTCCCGCGCCACCGGCATCCCGGCCGCGCGGCTGACCGAGGGCGACCGCGCCCGGCTGGCGAAGCTGGAGGACGAGCTGCATGCCCGGGTCATCGGGCAGGACGACGCCGTCTCGGTCATCGCCAAGTCGGTCCGGCGCAACCGGACCGGCATGGGCGACGCCGGCCGGCCGGTGGGCAGCTTCCTGTTCCTGGGCCCCACGGGCGTGGGCAAGACGGAGCTGGCCAAGACGCTGGCGCAGTCGCTCTTCGGCACGGAGGACGCCCTGCTGCGCTTCGACATGAGCGAGTTCGGCGAGCGCCACACGGTCTCGCGGCTGGTCGGTGCCCCTCCGGGGTACGTCGGCTACGGCGAGGCCGGGCAGCTGACCGAGAAGGTCCGCCGGAACCCGTACTCGGTGGTGCTGCTCGACGAGGTCGAGAAGGCGCACCCGGATGTGTTCAACCTGCTGCTGCAGGTCCTGGACGACGGGCGGCTCACCGACGGCCAGGGCCGCACGGTCGATTTCCGCAACACGGTGGTCATCATGACCTCCAACCTCGGCTCGGAGTTCCTGGCCAGCAAGACCGGGGCCCTGGGCTTCACCCCGCAAACCGGCGAAGGGGCCAACGGCTTCGGCTCGGAAAAGGCGCTGCGCGACCGTGTCATGGGCCGGCTTCGCGAGACGATGCGGCCGGAGTTCCTGAACCGCATCGACGAGATCGTGCTCTTCCGCAAGCTCGACCGGGAGCAGCTGCGCTCGATCGCGTCGATCCAGCTGCGCCGCACCGAGGCCCGGCTGGCGGCCCAGGACATCGCGTTCACCGTCGAGGACAGCGCGGTGGACTGGATCGCCGAACACGGCTACGAGCCCGAGTACGGGGCCCGTCCGCTGCGGCGGGTGATCCAGCGCGAGGTCGACGACGCAATCGCCGACCTGCTGGTCACCGGCCAGGTGCACGACGGCGGATCGGTCACCGTGGCTGCCGACGGGGACCGGCTGCTGGTCACGGGCACCGCCGGGCACCCGGCCCTGGCCGCGTAGCCACACGGGCAGCGGGCCGCCACACGGCGAACGCCCCCGGAACCTGTCCTCCAGGTTCCGGGGGCGTTCGCGTTCCGGTTGGAACAGTATGCGGTTGGATCAGCGCCGACTGGATCAGTACCGATTGCGTCGGTGCCGCCGGGTCCGGTCAGGCCGGGAACTGGGCGTTCGGGATGTCCGGGTTCCCGTCGTCGTCCTTGTCCCCGTAGGCCTTTTCGGCCAGGTCGTCGGCCACGTCCTCATCACCCTCGACGGGGATGGAGTCGGCATCGATCTCGGTGACGTCGTCGTCCTCGGGCCGGGCGTCCTCGGCGGCGACGTGCTCGGAGAGCGGCGCGTCGGTGTCCTCCGGGCGGTCCGCGTCCCGGTCGTTTGCTGGGGTGGTCATCGCACGCTCCTTCGGTTCGATCGTGTGCGGCCCCGGTGGGCCGCGTCGGCCCGTCGGGCCTGTGGCCAGCCTATGCCGCACGCCCGGGCGGCCCCAAGGGTTTGCGACGCCCCCGCTTGGCCCGGGCCTCTGGACGCCGCGCCGGCCCGGTGCTGCACTGGAGACATGACGACGCATCAGATCGGCTATTTCATCGGCTCCCTGTCCGCGCACTCCATCAACCGCACGCTGTCCAAGGCCCTGATCAAGCTGGCCCCGGACACCCTGGAGTTCACCGAGATCCCCATCAAGGACCTCCCGCTCTACAACTACGACTTCGACACGGACTACCCGGCGGAGGGCCGGGCCCTGAAGGAGGCCATCGAGGCCGTCGACGGCCTGCTGTTCGTCTCCCCCGAATACAACCGCTCCATCCCCGGTGCGCTGAAGAACGCGATCGACTGGGGCTCCCGCCCCTGGGGCACGAACTCGTTCGCCCGCAAGCCCACCGGAATCATCGGCGCCTCGCCCGGGGCGATCGGCACCGCCGTGATGCAGTCGAGCATGCGCAGCGTGCTGAGCTTCCTGGACGCCCCGCAGCTGAACTCCCCCGAGGCCTACATCAGCTTCAAGCCGGAGGTCTTCGGCGAGGACGGCACCGTCAACGACGCCTCCACCGCCGACTTCCTGCGCCACTACATGGATGAATACGCGGCCTTCGTCCAGCGGGTGCTCGACGTCTCGGCCGAGGGGCACATCGGCGACGCGGGGGTCATCACGTCCTAGCGTGACGCCACCGCCTTGACGCGGCCGGCCCCGGGCGTGTTGTCTGGCCGAGGGTCAACGCGCGTTTGTCCTCGTCATCCCTCCTGCCCTGGAAGGCCCCGCCCGTGCCGCTTCGTTCCGTCCCCGCATGGGCGACCACCTCTGTGCTCGCCCTGTGCGGCATGGTCGTTTCACTGCAGCAGACCCTCGTGGTCCCCCTGCTGCCGGAATTCCCGCAAATCCTGGGCGTCTCGGCAGACGACTCCTCCTGGCTCGTCACCGCCACCCTGCTGACCGCGGCGATCTTCACCCCGATCATCTCCCGCATGGCCGACATGTACGGCAAGCGCAAGATGCTGCTGCTGGCACTGGCCGTGATGACCGTCGGCTCGCTGGTCGCCGCCTTGGGCGGAACATTCCCCGCCCTGATCGCCGGCCGGGCCATGCAGGGCTTCGCGTCCTCGCTGATCCCGGTGGGCATCTCCGTCTTGCGCGACGAGCTGCCCCAGGAGAAGGTCGCCTCGGCCGTCGCCCTGATGAGCGCCACCCTGGGCATCGGCGCGGCCCTGGGCATGCCGCTGTCCGGCTTGCTCTACAACGCGTTCGGCTGGGAGTCGCTGTTCTGGGTCTCGGCCGCCCTGGGCGCGGCGTTCGTCGTCGGCGTGCTGCTGCTGGTGGAGGAATCGTCGATCACCACCCCCGGGCGCTTCGACATCCTGGGAGCGGTGGTGCTCTCGGCGATCCTCACCGCCACCCTGCTCGCGGTCTCCAAGGGGGCCAGCTGGGGCTGGACCAGCCCGCTCGTGCTGGGACTGCTGGCCCTCGCGCTGGCGCTGCTGGCCGGGTGGATCCCGTTGCAGCTGCGGGTCAACCACCCCATGGTGGACCTGCGCACCTCCGCCAAGCGCCCGGTCCTGCTGACCAACGTCGCCTCGTTCTTCATCTGCGTGGCCATGTTCGTCAACATGCTCATCACCACCCAGCAGCTGCAGATCCCCACCGGCACCGGCTACGCCTTCGGCCTCTCCGTGCTGGTCGCCGGCCTGGCGATGGTCCCCTCCGGGCTGGCCATGGTGGTCCTCTCCCCAGTGGCCGGGGCGATGATCAACCGCTGGGGTGGCAAGGCCGCCCTGGTCTTCGGCACCGCGATCATGGGGGCCACCTACGTGGGGCGGGTGTTCTTCGACAACGCCGTCTGGGAAGTGATCGCCGGGGCCACACTGGTCAACGTCGGCGTCGCGTTCGCCTATGCGGCGATGCCCACGCTGATCATGGGGGCTGTGCCGATCACCGAGACGGCCTCGGCCAACGGGGTCAACGCCCTGGTCCGCTCGATGGGCACCTCGGTGGCCAGCGCACTGACCGGCCTGATCCTCTCCGCCCTGGTCATCCGGTACAACGGCGTCCCGGTCCCCTCGCTGGATGCCCTGCACCTTTCCTTCTGGCTCGCCGCCGTGGCCAGTGCCGTGGGCATCGGCATCGCCCTCTTCATTCCCGGGGGCCGACACCCGGCCAAGGCGGCCGACGCGGTCGCCGAAACGCTGGTCCACGGCCGGGTCCTGCGGCAGGGCCGCCCGGGCCAGCACAGCCCGGCCGTCGTGACGTTCGTGCGCGAGGACGGCATTCCGGGGGACTGGGCCCGCACCGACCACGACGGCAATTTCACCGCCGCGCTGCCCGGCCCCGGCCGCTACGTCGTGGTCGCCAATGCCGGCGGCTGGGCGCCGCGTTCGCAGTTGGTGGAGTTCTCCGGCGGCGACACCGAACACGACCTGGAGCTGCTCGAGGAGCTTTCCCTGGAGGGGACCGTCGAGGCCGGCGGCGCCGTCCTGCCCGGTGCCCTGGTGACCATGAGCGCCGGGGCCGGGGACTTCGTCGCCGCCACCCGTACCGATGCCGCGGGCCGCTACACCCTGGCGTTGCCGCCCGTGGGCACCTACGTCGTCACCGCCGTCTCCCCCGACGGCTCCGCCGCCCATTCGGTCAAGGCCATCCTGCGGGCCCGGTCAGAGCGTGTGGACATCGGCCTGCCCGGGTGACCCCGCCCGGCGGCAGGCACCGGATCCGCGGGGCCGCGTCCTGGGTCCTCGCGCCGGACCGCCCCTGGCCGCACCGGATCCGACGAAGCGGTCGGCCTGCAGGCCGGGCAGTCCTGCACCAGGTCAAACGGCCCGATCGCCTCGACCAGCCGGATTAGTCGAGTTCGTCCGGGTCGGACCCGCCGCGGCCGATGCCCGCGTAGATGCCGGGCCGTGCCGACCGCAGCCAGTAGGCTCCGGCGACCCCGGCGATGCCCGGGACGACGATGATCGCCGGCAGCAGCCAGCTGAGCACCCCGGGTTCGGCCAGGCCGATGAGCACGTCGAAGTTGATGACGATGAGGGCGAACAGCACGGTCAGGGCCACACCGGCCAGCAGGGGGGCCACCGTCGTCGTCCATGGCCCGTTCCCCGACGGGGTCCGGCGGAAGAAGCCGACCACGGCGAAGGAGGTCAGCGCCATGAGGGCCACCAGGCCGAACGCCCCCATGTTCGTCAGCCACGTGAACAGCGTCAGGACCGGGAACAACGCCCCGTACTCGTGCCCGGTGCCGGCGATCGCGAAGACGACGAGCACGGCCAGCGCCAGCACCGACTGCACCAGGGAACCGGCCACGGGAGCCTGCGTGCGGCGGGAGACACGGGACAGCGCAACCGGCAGGACGCTTTCGCGGCCGAGCGCGAAGACGTAGCGCGCCACGACGTTGTGGAAGGCGACCAGTGCCGCGAGCAGGCTGGTGATGAACAGCAGGTTCGCCACGTCCACGAACCAGGTCGCCGCGTGGTCGGCCAGGAACACGAACATCAGGTCCGGCCCGAACTCGCCCGAACGGGCGATGACCTGGCTGTCGCCTTCCGCCACTGCCATGGCCCAGGCGGAGAAAGCGTAGAACACGGCGATGACGACGACCGCGATGTAGGTCGCCCGGCGGGCTGTGGTCCGCGGGTCCTTGGTCTCCTCGTTGTAGATCGCCCCGGATTCGAAGCCCATGAACGCGGCGATGCTGAACGCCAATGCGGCCCCGACGCCTGTGGTGAACAGGGCTGAGGGCTCCAACGAGGCGCTGCTGACGCCCTCGGGCGCGACGTTGAAGGCGAAGGCGTCATAGACGAT
>DATNBS010000077.1:0-11415 GCA_035571895.1 Arthrobacter sp.
CTGGGCCTGGCGGTCTCGCTGTTCACGCCGCGCCGCCGCGCCTGGGTCAAGATCCACCCGAACAGCCCCGACCCGGCAGCGGCAACACCGGGGCGTATCATCGAATACGGGGTGCTTGCCCGCGGCGAGGATCCCAGGGTGCGGCAGGAAGCCCGGGAGCTTCGCACGCTTCTTGAGCGCGAATTCTCCGGCCCCGGCCGGACCGAAGTCTAGGAGATAGAGGAACACGCATGCCTACGATCAACGAACAGCTGGGCGCCTACAGCGACCTGTTCATGCTGCTGGCAGCCATGGCGTATGCCATCGCCTTCATCGCCTTCGCCTGGGATCTGGCCAAGTCCAGCCGCACGATCCGCGAACTCGAATCCGGGCTGCTGGCCGAAGAGGCCAGGCAACTCGCCACGGTCGGTGCCCGGCCGGCGGAATCGGCGGCGACCGGGGCGGCACCGAAGGACCGGGGGCCGCATGCGCCACCGGCCGACGACGGCCTGCTGGTCAACGAATCGATGAACTACACCCGCGACGCCGGCAAGCGCACCGCGGCCCGCGTCGGGGTGTCGGTGGCCTGGATCGCCGCGGCGATCCACGCGTTCGCGGTCGTCTCCCGCGGCGTCGCCGCCGGACGCGTGCCCTGGGGGAACATGTACGAGTTCCTCACCACCGGCGCCCTGGTCGTGGCAGTGGTCTTCCTCGGGGTGCTCATCAAGAAGGACCTGCGATTCATGGGGACCTTCGTCATCGGGTTGGTCACGCTCATGCTGTGTGCGGCGACGATGGGGTTCCCGACGCCCGTCGCCCACCTGGTCCCGGCCCTGCAGAGCCCCTGGTTGATCATCCACGTCTCCATCGCCGTCCTGGCCTCGTCCCTGTTCACGATCACCTTCGCCATGAGCATCCTGCAGCTCATCCAGGCCGATCGGCAGTCCAAGCTCGCGGCGGGCAAACCCGACAAGCTCGCGTTCCTGCGCATGGTCCCCAGCGCGGCGGCCCTGGAGAACTTCGCCTACCGCATCAACGCCGTTGGATTCGTCATGTGGACCTTCACGCTCATGGCCGGTGCCGTCTGGGCCGAAGCCGCGTGGGGACGCTACTGGGGATGGGACACCAAGGAGGTCTGGACGTTCGTCATCTGGGTCGTCTTCGCCGGCTACCTGCATGCGCGGGCAACCCGCGGGTGGACGGGCACGCGTTCGGCCTGGCTGAGCATCATCGGCTACCTGTGCATCGTCTTCAATTTCACCGTGATGAACATCTACTTCAACGGACTGCACTCCTACGCCGGCGTCTAGGACCACCGGCCGCAAGGGCCTCGGGGAAGCACCACTGCTTCCCCCAGGCCCTTGTCCGTCAACTACCCGTCTCCTGCCCACCGCCGGACGCAGCCGGCTCCCGGCGGCAACGACGCCGGATCCGCAGGTGCCGGGCCGCACCAGGGGTCCTGTGTTCTGAACGGAAGCGGCAGGCGGGCCATGGCCTAAGCTGGATGGATGCCCGAACAGGAACGCCTACCACTGCACCGAACTGCCCTGTTGCCCCTTTTGCTGGCTGTCGCGGCCATCGCCTTGGCCCTGGTCTCGACCTTCCTGGCCGACCTCGTCGCCAAGCTCGTCCTCTTGGGTCTGGCCCTGGTGCTCATCGCCGCGTGCGGCGTTCTCCTGGGGCTGATGGTCCTGCGCATCCGCAGGACGTCCACTCCAGACCAGCGTTAGAACCGCGTCCCCGCAGCTGCGCGGGTGCATGGCCGGCGACGGCGGCCACCGTCCGTTCTAGGAACTGGGGGGATTGGTATCCCGGTCGGAGGGCAGTTCGCCGTTGCCGTTCGGGGGTTGGGTGTCCTTCCGGGCCCGGGCTTCGCGGGCCTTCAATTCGGCTTCGCGGCGGCGCAGCTCCTCGTCCTTGGCACGCTGCCTGCGCTGCGTCTCGAGGCTGCGCAGGAACTCGGGGTCGTCGTCCGGTGAGGCGGGACCGCGCGGTGTGCGTTGTGCGGAGGCAGTGGACGCGGCTTCGGTGGGCCGGCCCAGCCAGAACCACAAGCAGGCTCCGACGAGGGGCAACAGGACGATGACCACGATCCACCATCCCTTGGCCAGGCTGCGCACCCGGTTCCGGGGCGTCTGCGCGCACTGGATGAGCGCATAGATGGTGACGGCAAGGGCCACCAGAGCACCGAGAATCAAGTTTCTGACCATGCTTCCAGTGTAGTGAAGAATTCGGGGGCCGACTTCAGCCGGTAGAATCGTAGCGTGCAGTTCCTCAAGTACACCATCATCCGGTTGGTTCTCTTCTTCGCCGTCTTCGCCGCATTGTTCTGGGGGCTGGGCTTTTCACTGTGGATCTCGGCGATCATCGCCGCCGTCGTCGCCTTCTGCATCGCGTACCTGTTCTTCAACCGGTTGCGGACCGAGAGCGTCCGGCAGGTGCAGGCCAGGATGACGGACCTGCGCAAGAACCCCGGGAGCCACAAGGGGGCCCTCGAGCGCGAGGACGAGGAAGCCGAAGACCGCGACAACTAGAGGCGGTCCCGACCAGCCTGCGTGGCCTCAGGCCTGCTGGCGCAGCAGGACGGTGACCACCATGCCGACGGCGAACAGCACGCTGTAGCCCAGGTTGATGAACCCCGTGTGCTTGAGCACCGGGATCAGGGCCCGGCGCCGGGTGCTCTTGAGCATGATCCAGGAGGGCATCAGGCATAGCGGGGCAACCAGCACCACCAGCATCAGCCACGGGTAGTAGCTCACGAGCAGCAACGGCAGCAGGATCGCCAAGGCCAGCATCAGCACATAGGAAACACGCGCCCCCTCGTCGCCCAGCCGCACCGCCAGGGTCCGCTTGCCTACGTCCCGGTCGGTGGGGATGTCGCGCACGTTGTTGGCCATCAACAGGGCCGTGGCGATCAGGCCGGTGCCGCAGGCACCCACCCACGCCGTGGCCGGCAGCTCGAGGACCTGGGTGAACGTCGTGCCGAGGGTGGCCGCCAGCCCGAAGAACAGGAACACGAAGACCTCGCCCAGGCCCTGGTAGCCATAGGGCCGGTCGCCGCCGGTGTAGCCCCACGCGGCGAAGATCGCGGCCACACCGACCAGCAGCAGTGGCCAGGCCTGGGAGAGCAGGACCAGCACCAGTCCTGCCACGGCGGCAGCGCCGAAGCACCCGAAGGCCGCGGCCTTCACCGTGCCGGGGCGGGCCGCCCCGGAACCTGTCAGCCGCAGTGGACCCACCCGGACATCGTCGGTGCCGCGGATGCCATCGGAATAGTCATTGGCGTAGTTCACCCCGATCTGCAGCAGCAGCGACACCAGCGCCGCCAGGACGGCACGGCCCCAGAAGAGGTGGCCGCCGACGCCATAGGCCGCCGCGGCGCCGATGACGACGGGGGCGACGGCCATCGGGAGCGTGCGCAGCCGGGCCCCTTCGATCCATTCGGCGGCTGAGGCCACGGCGGTATCCTCTCGGTCGAAGCGGGTGGTTTCTCCAGCGTCCTATTCTCTCCCCGCCGCTCCCAACAGGGAAATTGCCGCCCGCCGGTCCGGCTTGCCGCCGGGCAGGGTGGGAAGTTCGGGCACCTGGAGCAGGGTCCTGGGAACCGCCGGGGCGCCCACCGCGGCGCGGACGCCGGCACGGATGGCATCCGGGGCCGCGGTCCCGGTGACCAGTGCCCCGACGCGCGTCCCCCATTCAGGGTCCTCCAAGCCCACGACCAGCGCCGAGCCCACGCCGGGGACGGCCTCGATGGCGGCGGCGACGGTCCCGGCGGAGACCTTGATGCCCCCGGTGTTGATGACGTCGTCGATGCGGCCGCCGACCTGGAGGATCCCGTCGGCCAGCACCCCGACATCGTCGGTGGTGAACCAGCGCGTGCCGTCCCCGTCCACCGAGAAGTGCGCGGCCGTCAGCTCCGGGTTGCCCAGGTAGCCGCCGGCGACCACGTCACCCCCGAGGCGGATGCGCCCGGCCTCGGTGGAGATGCGCACGCCGGACAACGGTTCGCCGTCGTACACGCAGCCACCGCAGGTTTCACTCATCCCGTAGGTGCGGATGACCCGCAACCCGTGGGAGCGGGCGGCCGCGCGCAGCGGTTCGGAGGTCGCGCCGCCGCCGAGCAGGATCGCATTGAAGCGGCGCAGCACCGCGATGGTCTCGGCGGCCGGGTCCTGCAGCAGGCGGGCGAGCTGGGTGGGCACCAGCGAGGTGATGCGCACCCGGTCGGTCAGCTCGGCGGCCGCGGCGGTGAACCCCTCGGCCGTGAAGCGGGCCCCCAGGTCCATCGCCCACGGACGGGTCCCAGCGTAGAGGCTGCGGGTGAGCACCGCGAGCCCGGCCACGTAGTGCACGGGCAGGGCCAGCAGCCACTGGCCCTCGGCGCGCAGGTATTCCGCGGTGGCCATCGAGGAGGCGGCCAGCGCGTCGATGGGCAGCACGGTGCGCTTCGGGGCGCCGGTGGAGCCGGAGGTGCGCACGACGGCGGCACTTCCCTCGGGGGCGTCGGTGGCCAAGGTGATGCTGTGGCTGCCGGGGGAGTCGCCCGGCAGGATTTCCACGGCCGGTCCCTGCTCGTTCAAGGCGTCGGAGAGGGCACCCAGGACGGGTTCGATGTCCACGGCCGGTCCTAGAAGTAGTAGGGGTGGCTGGTCCAGTCGGGGTCGCGCTTCTGCAGGAACGCGTCCCGGCCCTCGACGGCCTCGTCGGTCATGTAGGCCAGCCGGGTGGCCTCGCCGGCGAAGACCTGCTGTCCGGCCAGCCCGTCGTCGGCCATGTTGAACGCGAATTTCAGCATCCGGATGGCCTGCGGGGACTGCCGGGCGATGTCCGCGGCGTATTCCAGGGCCACGTCCTCGAGGCGCTCGTGGTCCACGGCCTCGTTGACAGCGCCCAGGGAGACCATGTCCTCGGCGGAGTACTCGCGGGCCAGGAAGAAGATGCCGCGGGCGTTCTTCTGCCCGACCTGGCGGGCCAGCAGGGCCGAACCGTAGCCGGCGTCGAAGGAGCCGACGGTCGCGTCGGTCTGCTTGAACCTGCCGTGCTGGCGGGAGGCGATGGTCAGGTCCGAGACGACGTGCAGCGAGTGCCCGCCGCCGGCGGCCCACCCGTTGACGACGGCAATGACCACCTTGGGCATCGTCCGCATCAGACGCTGGACCTCGAGGATGTGCAGGCGGCCGGCTCGGGCCGGGTCCACGGATTCGGCGGTGTCCCCTTCGGCGTAGCGGTAGCCGTCCCGGCCGCGGATCCGCTGGTCGCCGCCCGAGCAGAAGGAGTGCCCGCCGTCCTTGGGGGAGGGGCCGTTGCCGGTCAGCAGCACCGCGGCGACGTCGGAGGTCATCCGGGCGTGGTCCATCGCCCGGAAGAGCTCGTCGACCGTTCCCGGGCGGAAGGCATTGCGCACCTCGGGCCGGTCGAAGGCGATGCGGACCGCCGGCAGGTCCCGCAGGATCCTCCCGTCCGCATCACGTTCCACCTGGCGGTGGTAGGTGATGTCCTCGAAGTCGAAGCCCTCCACGACCCGCCAGCGGGTGGGGTCGAAGAGGTCGGATACCTGGCCGGGAAGGGTAGCTGTGCTCACCCGCACCAGTCTAGACGCGGTCCCGCCGGTGCAGCCCGCAGGTGCAGCCCGCCGCCAAGGCCAGCCGCCGGCCTCAGCCCAGGCAGAACTCGTTGCCTTCCGGATCGGCCATGGTGTACCAGGTGAAGGGCCCCTGGTTGGCCTGGTGGAGGAACCGGGCCCCGCGTTCCTCCAACGTGCCGCGCAGGGTGTCCTTGTCCGGGTCGGCATCCGTGAGGTTGATGTCCCAGTGCACGCGGTTCTTCACGCTCTTCGGTTCCGGGACCAGCTGGAAGAGGATGCGTTGGCGGGGCCGGGACCCCACCTGGTCGGCGGGGCAGATCGCCGCGCCGTCCTTCCAGACCAGGTCTCCCTCGAAGACGCGGGTATCCGCCTCGGTGGCGTGGCCCTCGTCGACCATGCAGCGGATGAACGCCTCGTCGGTCGGTTCGACGCTCCAGCCAAGTGTCTCCGCCCACCAGGCGGCCAATAGGTGGGGGTCGTGGCTGTCGACGGTGACCTGGATGTGCATGCCCATGGCTTCTCCCTGCTCCGGGGGCAGTGCAGCAAGGCTACGGGGTGCGGACGCCGCCGTACAGGGGGGCGGCATGGCCCGGTGACAAGGACGATTAGCGGCCGAAGGGGTGATCCGGACTACACTGTCTTGTCCCCTCGAACCATCCCGGCCACGTCGTGGTGCCCGGAACCCGGAAGGAGTCGGTGTGTCCCGCCCCGACCACAAGACCACCGCGGCACGACCGCATCACGAGCGGCCCGGACCTGTCGGCACGGCGTCCGCCGGCATCACCGCCGAGGGCTACAAGAAGACCCTGACCCGTCGCCACGTCCAGATGATCGCCATGGGCGGGGCCATCGGCGTAGGGCTGTTCATGGGGGCCGGCGGGCGACTGGCCTCGACCGGGCCGTCGCTCATCTTCTCCTACGCCATCGCCGGGCTGATCGCCTACTTCCTGATGCGCGCCCTGGGCGAGCTGATCATGTACCGCCAGTCCTCCGGCTCCTTCGTCAGCTACGCCGGCGAGCTCTTCGGGGCCAAGGGAGCGTTCCTGGCCGGGTGGATGTACGTTCTGAACTGGATCATGACCGGCATCGCCGAGCTGATCGCCATCGGGCTGTACTTCCAGTTCTTCTTCCCCGCCGTCCCCATCGAGGTCTCGGCGATCTGCGCGCTGGTCCTGCTGGTCGCCGTCAACCTCTTCAGTGCCAAGGCGTTTGGCGAATTCGAGTTCTGGGCCTCGGCCCTGAAGGTCGCCGCCATCGTGCTGTTCCTCATCGTCGGCGTCGTCCTGGTCGCGCTGAACAGCCAGATCGGCGACGGCCACGCCGCCGTGTCGAACCTCTGGGCCAGCGAGGGCGGGATGTTCCCGCGCGGCTTCTTCGTGTGCATCCTGGTGTTGAACTCCGTCGTCTTCGCCTACAATGCCATCGAGCTCGTGGGCATCACCGCCGGCGAGATGGAGGACCCGGGACGCGAGGTCCCCCGCGCGATTCGCGCCGTCGTCCTGCGGATCGTGGTCTTCTACGTCGGGTCCGTGACCCTGCTGGCCATGCTCATGCCGTGGGACCAGTACAAGGCCGGCGAAAGCCCCTTCGTCACCGTGTTCGACCAGCTCGGCGCCGCGTGGATTGGCGACGCCATGAACTTCGTGGTCATCACCGCCGCGCTGAGCTCGTGCAATTCCGGGCTGTACTCCATCGGCCGGGTCTTCCGCGCCATGGCGAACAACGGTCACGCCCCGAAGTGGCTGGCCCGCATGAACAGCCGCTATGTGCCGTGGGCGGGCATCGTCACCGTCGGCGTCGTCTACCTGGTCGGCATCCTGGCCAACATCTGGCTCGGCGGCTCCCACGCCTTCGACCTGGCACTGAACACGGCCTCCATCGGCGTGATCTTCACCTGGGGCACGATCTTCGCCTGCCAGCTGATGCTGCGCCGCCAGAAGGGCAGGGTCTCGTCCCTGCCGATGCCCGGGGCGCCGTGGACCAGCTGGGCCGGGATCGTCTCCCTGCTGGTGATCACCGTCCTGATCTCCTTCGACAGCATGTCGGACCCGGCCACCGGCGAGGTGTTCCACCTGGGCCTCTACACGATTGCCTGCATCCCGGTGATCGCCCTGGCGCTGTGGATCGGCTGGCTGCGGGTACGCCACAACCAGCCCGCCAGCGAGTTCTACTCCTGAGGGCCGAGGGCGAAGAACGACGCCGTCGCGCTGGCCAGCACGCGGCCGCGCCCATCGAGGACCTCGCCCGCGGCGATCGCGGTGGAGCGGCCGTAGTGCTCCACATGCCCCACGGCCGAGACCACGCCCGAATCCACCGTCATCGGCCGGAGGAAGCGCACATGCAGGTCGGTGGTCGTCCAGGTCGTCCCCGCAGGGGAGAGGGACCCGACGCTGAAGCCCAGCGCCGTGTCGAGCAGGGTGGACAGGAAGCCGCCATGCCCGGTGCCGATCGTGTTGAACTGCTGGGCGTGGGGCTCGGTTTCGAGCCGGACCGAGCCCTCCTCGGCATGGACGGTCCGCACCGCCAGCGCCGTCAGCAGGGGTGATTCGGGCAGGTCTCCCGCGATGATGGCCCGGAGGAAGTCCAGTCCCTGGCGGGAACCGCTTTCACGACGCAGCTGGTCCGAGACGGCGATCATGTCGTGGCCGGTGGAGCGGGAATCGGCAGGAGTCGGCATGCCCACAGCGTAGGCGCGGTAGGCTCCCGACATGGAATCGTTGCGAAGCCAGCAGGATGTCAATGCAACCGCCGACGTGGTGTGGGGGGTGCTCCAGGACGGGGCCCAATACTGCACCTGGGTGCCCGGCGTCGAGGACGTCGAGGGCGACGTCGAGGATGGCCAGTCCATCGTCCTGGTCGGCTCCGACGGCGACGAGCGCACCCGCCTGAAGGTCACCGCCCAGGCCAATCGCCGCCTCATGACCTGGCAATCCGGTGCCGGCCTGGGACTGGACAGCTCGGAGGTGACCTTCGATCTGGCCGATACCGGCTTCGGGTGCACCGTGGTGCTGACCCGGCGCGACTCGGGCATGCTGCACGGCCTGTTGGGCGGGGACGACGATGCGAAGACGCGGCTGGCCGACCTGGCTGCCGCCCTGGCCGCCGCCGCCGAAACCCGGGCCTCACACCGGGAGAACCGGCATGCCGCGGACGCCGCGGCATCCACCGACGACGGGACCCAGGCCCCGGGATCGGACCTGACCCCGGGCAGCGGGCCGGTCGAACCGCGCGGTCTCTGATCCCCTCGGCCGGCCCAGCCACGGCCCGCCTCCGACCGGACAGGCGTCGGGCCCCGCCCACCGGCGGTGGGGCAGGGCCCGGGGCACGGCACCGGCAGGGTACCGCTAGCTGGGGTCTCCGGCGAGGATCCCGTCGTCGTGTGCGTCCGGGATCTCGGTCCCGCGCAGGGACGCCCCGGCCGTTTCGGCCATGAACTTCACGGCAACCACGCCGATGACCGCGGCGATCATCATGTAGACGGCGGGGAAGAGGACGAACCCCGTCGCCTCGATGACGGCCTCGTTGACCATGGCCGCGGTACCGCCCAGCAGCGCGGTGGCCACGTTGTAGGTGACGGCGAAGCCGGCGAAGCGGACCTGCGAGGGGAACATCGCCGGGAACGTCGCGGTGATCGTGGCCAGCTGCGGGATGTAGAGCAGGCCCAGGACCGCGAAGCCGAGGATGGCCAGGCCGAAGTTCTGGCCCATGAGCCAGAACATCGGCAGGGCGAAGACGAACAGGCCGATCACCGAGGTGTACCACATCGGCTTGCGCCCGACCCTGTCGGAGATGCTGCCCGCGACCGGGATGACGGCCATCATGGCGACCTCACCGACGATGATCACGATCAGCGACAGGTTCGAATCCAGGCCCAGCTGGCTTTCCAGGTAGGTCGGCATGTAGCTGAGCAGCGTGTAGTTGACCATGTTCAGGCAGGCCACCAGGCCGAACATGACGATCATGGGGCGCCAGTACCGGGTGATGAGCGCCTTCAGGCTGTTGCTCTCCTCGATCTCCCCGCGTTCCTCGAGCTCCTGGAACACGGGGGTGTCCTCCAGCTTCGAGCGCAGGTACAGCCCCACGAGGCCCATGGGCAGCGCCAGCATGAACGGGATGCGCCAGCCCCAGGAGTTCATCGCCGCCTCCGGCAGCACCACCTGGAAGAGGAGCATGACGGCAGCGCCCAGGGCAAAGCCGCCGAGGGTGCCGAATTCGAGGAACGAGCCGAAGAACCCGCGTTTCTTGTCCGGGGCGTATTCGGCCATGAAGGTCGCCGCCCCGCCGTATTCGCCGCCGGTGGAAAAGCCCTGCACCATCCGCAGCAGGACCAGCAGGATGGGGGCGAGGATCCCGACCGTCTGGAACGTCGGTAGCACGCCGATGAGGAACGTCGCCCCGGACATCATCAGGATGGTCAGGGTCAGCACGGTCTTGCGCCCGAGCCGGTCGCCCAGCGGGCCCCAGACGAGGCCGCCGAGCGGTCGGACCACGAAGGAGAGCGCGAGCGTGGCCAGGGCCAGCAGCGTGCCGTAGTCGCCGGGGAAGAAGTGGAGGGTGATGTAGGTGACGGCGACGGAGTAGACGCCGTAGTCGAACCATTCGGTCAGGTTTCCCATCGCCGAGGCGGCGGTGGCCTTGCGGATCATCCCGCGGCCCTCGGTCGTATCCAGGTCGGGCCCGATGTCCGCGGTGCGCTCGGCAGGATGGCCCCCGTCCGCGACGGGGCTGTGCTTGCTGTCTTCCGGTGGCATCAATGCCTCCCAAATGTCTTCAGCGTGCGTCGACCGGATGCCCGTTCCCTTTCCCCCCGGGTGCCGGAAACGGCGACGGTCCACGATCCGGCAAAAGCACCGGAGTCGGTCAAAGCCCACCATATTACCGGCGGGTGTAAGAGCGGTCAATTTCGTCATCCGCGAAGGGCAAGTTGACCACCGGGGGGCGGGATGGGAATCTAATAGTGAACGATTGGTCGGTAATTGTGTCCCGCGACGCACTGCGCCCGGCCGGCGAGCATGCCTGAAGAGGGGCCAACCGAAGAGGAGTTTTCATGACCGAAGCATTCCTGGTGGGCGGAGCCCGCACCCCGGTCGGACGCTACGGCGGGGCCCTGAGCTCCGTGCGGCCCGACGACCTGGCCGCCCTGACGGTCAAGGCGGCCGTGGAACGGGCCGGGATCGACCCCGCCCTGGTGGACGAGGTCATCATCGGCAACGCCAACGGTGCCGGCGAGGAGAACCGCAACGTCGCCCGCATGGCCTGGCTGCTGGCCGGCTTCCCCGACACCGTCCCGGGCATCACCGTCAACCGCCTCTGCGCCTCGGGCATGTCCGCCATCACCATGGCCTCGCACATGGTCAAGGCCGGCGCTGCGGACCTCGTCGTCGCCGGCGGCGTCGAGTCGATGTCCCGTGCCCCCTGGGTGATGGAGAAACCGACGAAGGCCTTCGCCAAGCCCGGTGCCAGCTACGACACCTCCATCGGCTGGCGCTTCCCGAACCCGGCCTTCCTCTCCGGCGAGCTCTCGCGCGAGGGCAAGGCCACGTTCTCCATGCCCGAGACCGCCGAGGAGGTCGCCCGCGTCTTCGGCACCTCGCGCGAGGACTGCGACGCCTTCGCCGTGCGCTCCCACGAACGCGCCCTGGCCGCCATCGCCGCCGGCCGCTTCGCCGAGGAGATCGTCCCCGTCACCGTGAAGGGCCGCAAGGGTGCCGAGACGGTCGTGGACACCGACGAGGGGCCCCGCCCGGGCACCACCCTGGAGGTCCTGGCCGGGCTGCGTCCGGTCGTGGCGGGTGGCACGGTGGTCACCGCCGGCAACGCGTCCACGCTGAACGACGGCGCGTCCGCGATCA
>DATNBS010000078.1:0-3278 GCA_035571895.1 Arthrobacter sp.
TGCACGCCGCCGTCGAGCAGCCGCTGGATGGCCAGGGCGGCGTCGTTGTAGATGCAGAAGCCACTCGCTCGCCCCCGGGACGCGTGGTGCATCCCGCCGGCGAAGTTGACCACGTGCAGCGCGCGCCCTGCCAGCACGGCGTCCGCGGCCTGGAGCGAGCCGCCCGCCAACCGGGCGCTGGCCGCATGGATGTCGGCGAACACCGGGTCGTCCTCCGTGCCCAGTCCGCGCTCCTCGTTGACCTCGCCCGGGTGCTCCCCGGCATACTGCACGGCGGCGATGTAGTCCCGGTCGTGGACGGTGGCGAGCTCCTCGACGCTGGCGATCCGCGGGGCCAGCAACGAGATGTTGTCCCGCTCCAGGATCCCGAGCCCCTCGATCATGCGCATCGTCAGGTCCAGCCGCGAGGGGTGCATCGGGTGGCTCTCGCTGAAGTGGTAGCCCATCAGGTCCTCGCTCCACAGGACCTGGGTCGGTGGTGGCGGCGGTGTACTCAAGCTCACCGGCTCAGGCTACGCGATCCCCGGCAGTTCGCTGTGATCGGCGTCGCTCCGGTGGCGGTTCCCGGCGCCACGGGACGCACCGTGCTCTACTGTGGACTGTGCCGGGAAAGACCCGTCCACCACCCGTCCGGGAGCCGCCAGAGACCATGTCGTCCCCACTGCAACCCACCGCGCTGACGTGGGCGAACGCCGTGCCGCGGTTCCTCCAATGGTCCCGCGATGCAGTCGACGCGTTGGCCGCGACATCCCCGGCGCGGCTGGCCATCGTGGTCTTCGCCTTGGTCATCGCCCTGTTCACCACGCTGTTGTCCCTGCCGATCGCCTCGGCCAGCGGCGACTACACCCCACTGCACGACGCGCTGTTCACCGCAACCTCCGCCGTGTGCGTGACCGGCCTGACCGTCGTCTCCACCGCCACCCACTGGTCGTTCTTCGGCCAGGTCGTCATCATCGTGGGCATCTTCATGGGCGGCTTGGGCATCCTGACGCTGGCCTCGGTGCTGTCCTTGGCGGTGAGCAAGCGGTTGGGGGTACGCGGGAAGCTGCGCGCGCAGGAGGCCATGAACATCCAGAACGTCGGCCGGCTGGGCGAGGTCGGCACGCTGCTGCGGATCGTGATCACCACCTCCGTGGCCATCGAGGCCCTGCTGGCCCTGGCGCTGGCCCCGCGGTTCCTGGTGCTCGGCGAACCGTTCGGCCGGGCGATCTGGCATGGGGTCTTCTACGCCGTCTCGGCCTTCAACAGCGCCGGCTTCACCCCGCATTCGGACGGGCTGGTCCCCTACGAGACCGACCTGTGGGTGCTCATCCCCCTGCTGGTCGGGGCGATCATCGGCTCGCTGGGGTTCCCGGTGCTCATGGTGCTCATCGTCTACCGCGGCAGGTACCGGAAGTGGAACCTGCACACCAAGCTCACGATCGTCGTCTCCGGCATCCTGCTGGTCCTGGGCACGGTCGGCTGGGGGGCGATGGAATGGAACAACCGGGCCACGATCGGGGGCATGTCGGTCGCGGACAAGCTCATCCATTCGTTCTTCGCCTCGGCCATGACCCGCTCGACGGGGTTCAACCTGGTGGACCAGAACCAGCTCGAGGCCCCGACGATGCTGTTGACCGACGCCCTGATGTTCGCCGGTGGCGGTTCGGCATCGACCGCCGGCGGCATCAAGGTCACCACGATCGCCGTGATGTTCCTGGCCATCGTCGCGGAAGCACGGGGAGACCGGGACATCCGGGCCTTCGGCCGGCGCATCCCGGAGAGCACCATGCGGGTGGCGATCTCCGTCGTCGTGCTCGGGGCCACCCTGGTCAGCGTCGCGACCGGCCTGCTGCTGGCCATCAGCGGCGAATCGATGGACCGCGTCCTCTTCGATTCGATTTCGGCCTTCGCGACCGTGGGTTTGAGTACCGGGCTGGCCGCCGAACTGCCCCCGGAGGGCAAGTACGTGCTCTCGGCGCTCATGTTTGCCGGCCGCGTGGGCACCATTACACTGGCGACGGCGTTGAGCCTGCGCCAGCGGAACCAGCTCTACCACTACCCCGAGGAAAGGCCGATCATTGGCTGAGAACAAATCGGACCACAACGCCCCCGTCCTGGTCATCGGGCTCGGCCGCTTCGGTGCCGCCGTGGCGGAGCAGCTGGTGCGGCAGGGCCGCGAGGTGCTGGCCATCGAGCGCAATCAGGAACTGGTGCAGAAGTGGGCCGGGACGCTGACCCACGTGGTCGAGGCCGATGCGACGAACGTGGATGCGCTGCGCCAGCTCGGTGCCCAGGACTTCACCTCGGCCGTGGTCGGGGTGGGCACCTCGATCGAATCCTCGGTGCTGATCACCGTGAACCTCGTCGACCTCGGCGTGGAGCACCTGTGGGTCAAGGCGATCACGCCCTCGCACGGCAAGATCCTCTCGAGGATCGGGGCCAACCACGTGGTGTACCCGGAAGCCGACGCCGGGGTGCGGGCCGCCCACCTGGTGGGCGGGCGGATGCTGGACTTCATCGAGTTCGACGACGGTTTCGCCATCGTCAAGATGTACCCGCCGAAGGAAACCCAGGGCTTCACGCTCGGTGAATCGCAGGTCAGGTCCAAGTACGGGGTGACGGTGGTGGGCGTGAAGTCACCGGGCGAGGACTTCACCTACGCCCAGCCGGACACCAAGGTCACGCGGCGCGACGTGCTGATCGTCTCCGGCCATGTCGACCTGCTCGAGCGGTTCGCCTCCCGCCCGTAGCCCCTTTCAGCCACCGCACCCGCACCACGCCGGAGCGGGGCTGGAGGGTGCCGGGCTCAGCCGGCCAGTTCGCGGGTGATCTGGGCGGCCCGTTCCGCTGCAGCCCGGGCGCCGGCGGCGATGCCGGCCGGGATGCCGGCGGCGTCGAACCCCTCCAGGGCAGCCTGGGTGGTCCCGTGGGGGCTGGTGACCGCGGTGCGCAGCGCCGAGGGGTCGGCCTGCGGGTCGTCGAGCATGGCACCGGCACCGGCCACCGTGGCCCGCGCCAGGTCGCGGGAGAGCCCGGCGTCCAAGCCGAGGGCCTCGCCGGCTGCGGCCATGGCCTCGGCCAGGTAGAACGCGTAGGCCGGCCCGGATCCGCTGACGGCGGAGACCGCATCGAGCTGGCCCTCGGCGACCTCCCGGACCAGTCCGGCCCCGGAGAAGAGCCCCGTGACGGCCGCGACGTCGGCTGCGGAGGCCGAGGTCCCGCCGGCTAGGGCGACGACGCCCTTGCCCACGGTCAGGGGCGTGTTGGGCATGGAGCGCACCACCGGCTGCCCGGCC
>DATNBS010000079.1:0-19037 GCA_035571895.1 Arthrobacter sp.
TCGCCGCGGTCCTCACCGCCGAACTGGGCCGCCAGCGCGACACCCTGGAAATGATCGCCTCGGAGAACTTCGCCCCGCGCGCCGTCCTGCAGGCACAGGGTTCGGTGCTGACCAACAAGTACGCCGAGGGCTACCCCGGCCGGCGCTACTACGGCGGCTGCGAGCACGTCGACGTCGCCGAGAACCTGGCCCGTGACCGCGTCAAGTCGCTGTTCGGCGCCGCCTACGCCAACGTCCAGCCGCACTCGGGCGCTTCCGCCAACGCCGCCGCCCTGGCCGCGATGATCAAGCCGGGCGACAAGATCCTGGGCCTCTCGCTGGCCCACGGCGGCCACCTGACCCATGGCATGAAGCTGAACTTCTCCGGCAAGCTCTACGAGGTCGCCGCCTACGAGGTCGAACCGGACACCTTCACCATCGACATGGACAAGCTGCGCGCCCAGGCCATTGCCGAGAAGCCGCAGGTCATCATCGCCGGCTGGTCCGCCTACCCGCGCCAGCTCGACTTCGCCGCGTTCCGCTCCATCGCCGACGAGGTCGGGGCCCTGCTCTGGGTCGACATGGCCCACTTCGCCGGGCTCGTCGCCGCCGGGCTGCACCCGAACCCGGTGCCCTACGCCGACGTCGTGACTTCCACCGTGCACAAGACCCTCGCCGGACCGCGGTCGGGCCTGATCCTGACCAACGACCCGGAACTGGCCAAGAAGGTCAACTCGAACGTCTTCCCCGGGCAGCAGGGCGGCCCGTTGATGCACGCCATCGCCGGCAAGGCCGTGGCCTTCAAGATCGCCGCCGGCGAGGAATTCCGCGAACGCCAGGAACGCACCCTGGAGGGGGCTCGCCTGCTGGCCGAACGCCTCGGCGCCGGGGACGTCGCCGCGCAGGGCATCTCGGTGCTCACCGGCGGCACCGACGTCCACCTGGTCCTGGTCGACCTGCGCGACTCCGAGCTGGACGGAAAGCAGGCCGAGGACCTGCTGCACTCCATCGGCATCACGGTCAACCGCAACGCCGTCCCCTTCGACCCCCGCCCGCCGATGGTGACCTCCGGCTTGCGCATCGGCACCCCGGCGCTGGCCACCCGCGGCTTCGGCGCCACGGAGTTCACCGAGGTCGCCGACATCATCGCCACCGCCTTGCGCGACGGCGCCGGCGCCGACACGGCAGCCCTGGGCGCCCGCGTGCAGCAGCTGGCCTCCGACTTCCCCCTCTACGCCGAACTGGAGCAGTGGTGACCATGGCAGAACGCGCCCGGATCCTCGACGGCAAGGCCACCGCGGCCGCCCTCAAGGCAGAACTGAAGGACCGCGTGGCCGCCCTGGCGGACCGCGGCATCACCCCCGGCCTGGGTACCATCCTGGTCGGGGACGACCCCGGCTCGAAGTGGTACGTCGGCGGCAAGCACAAGGACTGCGCCGAGGTCGGCATCACCTCCATCCGCATCGACCTGCCCGAGGACACCACCCAGGACGAGCTGCTGGCCAAGGTCCGCGAGCTCAACGAGAACCCGGAGTGCACCGGCTACATCGTCCAGCTCCCGCTGCCGAAGCACATCGACCAGGACACGGTGCTGGAGGCCATGGATCCGGCCAAGGACGCCGACGGCCTGCACCCGATGAACCTGGGCCGCCTCGTGGCCAACGTCAACCGCCCCATGGAGTCCCCGCTGCCGTGCACCCCCCAGGGCTGCGTGGAGCTGCTGGCCCGCCACGACATCGACCTGCAGGGTAAGGACGTGCTGGTCGTCGGCCGCGGCGTGACCATCGGCCGCCCCATCGGGCTGCTGCTCACCCGCAAGGACGTCAACGCCACGGTCACCCTGGCCCACACCGGCACCACGGACCTGGCGGACCACCTCTCGCGCGCGGACGTGGTCATCGCCGCCGCCGGATCCCCGCACATGATCAAGGCCGCCGACCTCAAGCCCGGAGCGATCGTCCTGGACGTGGGCGTCAGCCGCGTCGACGACGGCTCCGGCAAGGCCAAGGTCACCGGCGACGTGGACCCGGCCGCCTACGAGGTCGCATCGTGGATCTCCCCGAACCCCGGCGGCGTCGGCCCGATGACGCGCGCCATGCTGCTGGCCAACGTCGTGGAGTCCGCCGAGCGCCAGGCCGGCTGAGCCGGTGCCGGGCACCGCCGTCGTGCTCCGCAGGGAGTACGACGGCGGTGCCCGGCTACCGCCGACGGCGGATGCCGTCCCCGGGGTGCGCGCGTACCCTCGAACCATGGGAAGACGCCGACCGCCGCTGGCCGTGCTGCCGGTGGCGGTGGCGTTCATCCAGCTCGTCGGCACCACTTTCGCCGCCCGCCACCAGGGACTGGACGTGCCCTGGCCCGCCCTCCTGCTCCTGCTCGCCGGCCCCGCCCTGCTGCTGCTGCGCCGCCGCGCCCCCGGGCCCGCCGCTGCCTCCATCACCCTGGTCGACGCCGGCTACCTGCTGGCCGGCTACCCCTGGGGTCCGGTCCTGCTCTCGCTGGCCCTGGGGCTGGTCTTCTCCGTGCTCGGCCGCGCCCGCTGGTGGGGGTGGGCCTCCCTGACCGCCTTCACCGCCGCCCTGGGTGCCACCACGCTGCTGCCCGCTGCGACCGGGGGGCCGCGGCTGGCCGACGACGGGCGCTGGCTGGTGCTTCCGGCCTGGTTCGCTGTCCTGCTCCTGATCGCCGAACTGGCCCGCACGGGCCGTGACCGGCGCATCGAACAGCGCCGCATCGCCCGCGAACAGGCCACCCACCGGCGTGACGAGGAACGCCTGGTGCTCGCCCGCGACATCCACGATGTCGTGGCCCACTCGCTGTCCATGATCAACGTCCAGTCCTCGGTGGCCCTGCACCTGGGGCGGCGCAACCCGGACCCCGAGGCCCTGCTGGAGGCACTGGCCACCATCAAGGAAGGCTCCGCCGCCGCCCTGTCCGAGGTGCGCGAGGTCCTGGCGGTGCTGCGCCAGGACGCGCCCCGGGTGCCCAGCCAGCGGCTCGAGTCACTGCCGGAGCTGGTCGGGCGCGTCCGCTCGGCCGGGCTGGAGGTCCACTACACGGCACCCGCCCCGCCACGGCCGTCCTGGCTGGGCGACCGGGCCGAGAACGTCCTGTTCCGCGCCGTGCAGGAATCCCTGACCAACGTCGTCCGGCACGCCGCGGCCCACCGGGTCGACGTCGATCTGGTCCTCGACGCCGCCGGCGCCCGGCTGCAGGTCCGCGACGACGGCCGCGGGCGGTCCGGGGCACCAGACGGCAACGGTCTGCGCGGCATGCGCGAACGCGTCGCGGGCCTCGGCGGGACCGTGGAGCTCGCCGACCTGGACCCGGGCACCGCAGTCACCGTCACGATCCCGGCCCCGTCCCGGCAACCGGACCAGCCGTCGACGAAGGAGAAGGCATGACCACCGTCCTGCTCGCCGATGACCAGGCCCTCATCCGGGCCGGGTTCCGGTCCCTGCTCTCCGCCGAGGACGACCTGGAGGTCGTCGGCGAGGCGGCCACCGGCGCCGCGGCCCTGGCCCAGGCCCGCGCGCTGCGCCCCGACGTCGTGCTCATGGACATCCGCATGCCCGGCGGCGACGGGATCGAAGCGACCCGGACGCTGCTGGCGGACCCCGAGCTGGCCGCGACCCGGGTCATCATGCTGACCACGTTCGAACTCGACGACTACATCCTGGACTCGGTCCGGGCCGGCGCCAGCGGCTTCCTGGTCAAGGACACCGAGCCCGAAGAACTCATCCGGGCGGTGCGTGCCGTGGCCCGCGGCGACGCGCTGCTGTCGCCCTCGGTCACCCGGCGGCTGCTGGCCAGCGTGGCCGACGGCCACCACACGTCCGCCCGGCAGCTGGCCAGCGTGGAGGCCCTGACCGTGCGCGAGCGCGAGGTCCTGGTCCAAGTGGGCCGTGGCCTGGACAACGCGGGGATCGCCGCCCGGTTGTTCATCACGCCGCTGACCGCCAAGACGCACGTCTCGCGGATCATGGGCAAGCTGGGCTCCCGCGGCCGCTCCCAACTGGTGGTCCTGGCCTACGAGAGCGGGCTGGTCACCCCGGGGACGGCGGACGACGGCGATGCCCCGGACTGAGCCGTCCGCACCGATCCCCGCTGGGCACCTGTCCCCACCGGCGCCGGGCCGGATCAACGGCGTCCTCCCGAGGGTGTAGGCACGGCCACCCACCGGTGTAGGCGCGGCCGGCACAGTGCCTCCCGGGGGCAGATGCCCGACCGCGGTTCCGGCGGAAAGGTGGATGGTGTGGCCACACGGGCCACACCGAAACCGAGGAGCCACCATGTCCACCATCCCAGCAGCCATCACGACGTCGGCCATCGCAGCGCACCCCGCCGCCTGGGGGCACCCGGGGTTCGGCTGGTGGATCATCTTCCCGCTGTTCTGGATCGCGTTGATCGTCCTGTTCATCGTTGGACGCCGGCGTGGCTACGTCCACCACGAGCGCCGGGCCGCCGAAACGGTGCTGCGCGAGCGCTATGCCCGCGGCGAAGTCGACGAAACCGAGTTCCGCCAGCGCCTCGAGGTGCTGCGGGGGACAGGCCGCCGATGACCGGTACCCTGTCCTGAACGCGGCCCAGATGGTAGACAGGCGGTGTAAGTCCCGAACCATCCACCCATCAAGGGGGTTAGATCGCATGGACACCGCACAGGTCATCTGGATCATCGTCGCCATCGTGGTGGTGCTGATCATCATCGGCATCATCGCCCGGTTCGCCGGAGGCAAGAGGAAGGACCGCCAGCGCGAGGAAGCAGGACGGATCCGCACGGAGGCCCAGGAAGGCCACCTCGAGGCCCGGGAACGGGAGAACGCGGCCCAGCGCGCCCAGGCCGACGCCGATGCAGCGGAGCTGAAATCCCGCGAACGCGACGTCGAGGCCCAGCGGCTGCGCACGGAGGCCCAGGATGCGCAGGTCGCGGCGGAGCGCAAGCGCATGGAATCGGAGAAGCTGGGTGCCTCGGCGGCCGAACGCCACGAGGAGTCCGCGGAACGGCTGCGCCGAGCCGACAAGCTGGATCCTGACGCCGGGCGGGGGAACGGACACCCGGACCGCCGGAATGGCGGTCGCGGCGACGACCGCGCCGACGACCGGGCCAAGGGCCGGGTCGACGGTGGACCCGCCGGTGGGGCGCCCGCCCCGGGTGGACGGACGGACAACGGTGGCCCGCGTGCCGAAGCCTCCGGGGAACCGGTGGAGGGGCACCATGCCGACGCCTACGGGGACCGCGCCGGACAGGACAACACGGAGGGCCGGGCCGATGCCGGACGCCGCGCGGAAGCCCCGCCGGCCGCCGGGGACCCGCTGGCGATGGACAGCCCCGACGCCTACGGCGATGCCGCCGCCCAGCGGACTGACCGGGCCGAGGGGGGAGCCACCGCCGCGACAGACCGCACCGCGGATCCGGACGTGCGGTCCCGGCACGGGGACGACCCCAGGCACCGCGACCAGGGATAGGGGCCCGCTGCAGCGGGGCCCATGGCCTCCGGCGGCGGGGTAGCCCGGCAGCAGCCGGGGTGCCCCGCCGTCGTCGTTTGGCGGGCATTAACAGGCGGTGCACAGGCTGGGTGCGTACTGTGGGGAGCCGGGGAGCGCGATGTCTTCGTCTCCTGCGGCGTGAGCGCCGAGATCCCAGCTCCGAGAAAGTAGCCCGTGAGCACCCAGAATCTTTCCACCACGTCCCCGCCATCGCCGGTCTTGGCCCCGCTGCGCCGCAATGCCGGTGCCCGCAACTTCAGCCTGCTCAAGACCCGCGTGCTCGAGGCCGGCCTGCTGCGCCGCCGCCGGGGCTACTACCTCGGACTCGTGATGCTGCTGACCCTGTTCCTGGCCGCCGCCGTGACCGGGTTCCACCTGCTCGGCGACAGCTGGTTCCAGCTGTTCGTCGCCGCGGCCCTGGGGATCATCCTCACCCAGTTCGCGTTCCTGGCCCACGAGGCCTCCCACCGCCAGGTCATGGAGTCCGGTCCCGCCAACGACCGCGCCGGCCGGATCCTGGCCAATGCGGTGGTGGGCATCAGCTACCAGTGGTGGATGAACAAGCACACCCGGCACCACGCCAAGCCGAACACCGTCGGCAAGGATCCGGACATCGAGCAGGACACGATTTCCTTCCAGCCCGAGGACGCCGCCGCGCGCACCGGCCTGATGGCCTGGCTGACCCGCCGGCAGGGCTACCTCTTCTTCCCGCTGCTCACGTTCGAGGGCGTGAACCTGCACTTCCACTCGATCAGGTACCTCTTCGCCGCGCGGACGGTGAAGGCACGCAAGCGGGAGCTGACGACGATCGGGCTGCGACTGGCCATCTACCTCGCCGTGATCTACTTCTTCCTGCCCTGGGGGATCGCCAGTGCGTTCGTCGGGGTCCAGCTCGCCGTGTTCGGCATCTACATGGGCGCCTCGTTCGCCCCGAACCACAAGGGCATGCCGCTGATCCCGAAGACCTCGACCATCGACTTCTTCAGCCGCCAGGTGCTGACCAGCCGCAACATCGTGGGCAAGACCTCCTGGGGCACCCGCATGCTGACCGCCGTCTACGGGGGCCTGAACTACCAGGTCGAGCACCACCTGTTCCCCAGCATGCCGCGTCCGCACCTGCGGGAGGTCAGCGCCATGGTCCGGCAGTACTGCCAGGAGCTCAAGGTCCCGTACACGGTCGCCTCGGTGACCGGTTCCTACGCCCAGGTCGTGCGCTACCTCAACACGGTGGGGCTCTCGGCACGGGACCCGTTCGACTGCCCGATGGTCACGGAGTACCGGCCGCGCTAGAATCGGTGATTGATTTGTGCCAACCACTGCTTGGCAGTAGAGTGCGGTTGTGCCACAGACCACATCCCGTCCCACCGTGATCGCCGCCGACCAGCTCACCAAGCGGTACGGGGACTTCACCGCCGTCGACTCCATCAGCTTCGAGGTTCCCGCCGGGGAGTCCTTCGGCCTGCTCGGGCCGAACGGCGCCGGCAAGTCCACGACCATGCGCATGATCGGCGGGGTGTCCCAGCGCAGCGGCGGCACGCTGCAGATCATGGGCCTGGACCCCGAGCAGCAGGGCCCGGAAGTGCGCGCCCACCTGGGCGTCGTCCCGCAGGAGGACAACCTGGACCAGGAGCTCAAGGTCCGGGACAACCTCATCGTCTACGGGCGCTACTTCGGCCTCCCGTTGTCCTACCTGCGCCCCAAGGCCGACGAACTGCTGGACTTCGCCCAGCTCTCCGATAAGGCCGGGGCCCGTGTCGAGGACCTTTCCGGGGGCATGAAGCGCCGGCTGACCATCGCCCGCTCGCTGATCAACGACCCCCGTGTGCTGCTGCTCGACGAACCAACCACCGGCTTGGACCCGCAGGCGCGCCACATCCTCTGGGACCGGCTGTTCCGGCTCAAGGAACGCGGCGTCACCCTGGTGCTCACCACCCACTACATGGACGAGGCCGAACAGCTCTGCGATCGGCTCATCGTCGTGGACAAGGGGCGGATCATGGCCGAGGGATCGCCCGCGGAGCTGATCCGCCGGTTCTCCACCCGCGAAGTGCTCGAACTGCGCTTCGGCGCCGACCGCAATGCCGGGGCCGCCGAGGCGGTCGAGGGCATCGGGGACCGGATCGAGGTCCTGCCCGACCGCCTGCTGGTCTACGCGCACGACGGCGAGGCGGCCCTGGAAGCCGTCGGCAACCGGGGCCTGTCCCCGCTGACCTCGCTGGTGCGCCGCTCCTCGCTGGAGGACGTCTTCCTCCGGCTGACCGGACGGAGCCTCATTGAGTAGCCACGACGTGGGAAGCCACGAGCACGGCACCGCCGAATCCGCGCGGTCGGACACCGGGGCACCCGGGCACGACCGGCCCCGGGAGACCGGGGAGGCCCCGGCGTCGTCCCCTGCCCTGCCAACTGCACCGCCGGCGGCCCCCGGCCCATCACCGACCCCGGGCCCGGGCGGGGCGCAGGGACCGGCCTACCTGAACTCCGCCCTGGTGGCCCACCCGCCGCTGACCAGCGCCGCCAAGGCCCGCCGCTTCGGGACCTGGTACCTGGCCGAGCAGCACCTGCGCGGGATGAAGGGCTACCTCGACATCGTCATCGCCTACTCGGTGGGAAACCCGCTGGTCTACCTGTTCGCGATGGGCATCGGCCTGGCCTCGCTGGTCGACTCGAACAACGCGGGGGGTGCCTTCGGCGGGGCGAGCTACCTGCAGTTCATCGCCCCGGCGCTGCTGGCCTCGGCCGCGATGATGACCGCCGCCGGCGAATTCACCTATGCGGTGATGTCGGGCTTCAAATGGTGGAAGACCTACTACGGACCACTGGCCACCCCGGTGACCCCCGAGCAGATCTGCCAGGGCCATGCCCTGGCCGTGACGCTGCGCATCGTGGCGCAGAGCGCGGTCTACCTGGTGATCGTGCTCTTCTTCGGCGCGGCCACCAGCGGGTGGGCGTGGGCCACGATCCTCACCTCCTCCCTGGCCGGGGTCGCCTTCGGGCTGCCCCTGATGGCGTACTCGGCGACGGTGACCGTGGAAAAGGGCCAGTTCGCGCTGGTCCAGCGGTTCATCGTCATGCCGTTGTTCCTGTTCTCCGGGACGCTGTTCCCGCTCTCGACGCTGCCCTGGTTCCTGCAGTGGATCGGCTGGATCTCCCCGGTCTGGCACGCCACGGAGCTGGGCCGCGTCCTGTCCTACGGCCATGCCGAACCCGGCTGGCTCTCCGCCGTGCACGTGATCTACCTGCTGGTCCTGGCCGGTGGGGGACTGGTGCTCGCCCGGCGGGTCTATGCACGACGGCTGGAGGGTTGAGATGAGCCTGGTCAAGGACGCGGACCTCGAACTGACCGCCGACCGGCGGCCGCTGGCCTCGCTGTATTCGCGCAACGTGCGTGCGGTGATCGTGCGCGGGCTGGTGGCGACGAAGACGTCGAACGCCGCCATCATGATCTCCGGCTTCGTCGAGCCGGTGCTGTACCTGCTCTCGATGGGCATCGGCCTCGGCGCCCTCATCGGCACCGTGCAGGGGCCGGGCGGAACCGAGATCAGCTATGCCGCCTACATCGCCCCGGCACTGCTGACCGTCTCGGCCATGAACGGGGCCCTGTACGACTCCACCATGAACGTGTTCTTCAAGATGAACTACGCCAAGCTCTACCAGAACATGCTCTACACCTCGCTGGGGCCGCTCGATGTGGCGTTGGGCGAGATCTTCCTGGCCCTGCTGCGGGGGTTCCTCTACGCCACGGGCTTCACCATCGTCATGGCGGCCATGGGCCTGGTCACCACCTGGTGGGCGCTGCTGATGGTCCCGGCCTCGGTGCTCATCGCCTTCGGGTTCGCCTCGATCGGCATGGGCATCACCTCCTACATCCGCACGTTCCAGCAGCTGGACTGGGTGACGTTCATCATGTTGCCGATGTTCCTGTTCTCGGCCACGTTCTACCCGCTCACCGTCTACCCGGAGCCGATCCAGTGGCTGATCCAGGCGCTGCCCCTCTGGCACGGGGTCGAGCTGCTGCGCCAGCTCTCCGTGGGGGCCTTCGGCGCCATGACCGCCGTCCACGTGCTCTACTACGTCGCCATGGTCGCGGTGGGCATGATCCTCACGACCCGCCGGCTGCGCGCCCTGTTCCTGAGGTGAGTTGGCCCGGCGCGGATCCGGGACCGGCTGGGGGCAGGCCCCGGGGCGGGCTGGGGGGCAGCGGCCGCGACAGGTAGTCTGTTCCACAGCAGAACCCAAGGAGGAGCCGTGATCGGCAGTTGGCATGCGGTCGTCATCGACTGCGAAGACACGGAAATCATGGCCGATTTCTACGAACAGGTCCTCGGCATGGTGCGTGTGCAGCATGACGACGACGGATGGATCACCATCGGGGACGCGCCGGACCGCCCGGCGATCGCGTTCCAGCGGGTGGAGGGATACCAGCGGCCCGAATGGCCCGGACAGGTGCACCCGCAGCAGGCACATCTGGACATCCGGGTCGACGACCTCGACATCGCCGAGGAGGCGGTGCTCAAGCTCGGGGCCACCTCGATCAACACCGGCGGCCAGAACTACCGGGTCTACCTGGACCCCCAAGGCCACCCCTTCTGCCTCGTCACCTGGTGAGCACCGCCGGGATTCCCGGCACTCCACGGGCCGCGGCAGGGCGGCGTGCGGTCGTCCTGGGCGGCACCGGGCTGCTCGGCCGCGCCGTTGCCGCCCGGCTGGCCCGCGCCGGCTGGACCGTCGACGCGTCGGGCCGCGACGCACGCCACCTCCCCGTCGGCCTGGTCCGCCTCGGGGTGCGCTTCAAGGCGGTGGACCGGCACGATCCGGCGGCCCTGGCCACGTTGCTGGGCGGCGGTGCCGACCTGCTGGTCGACGCGCTCGCCTACACGGCGGCCGATGCCCGCCTGCTGCTGCCCTTCCTGCACGACGTCGGGACGACCGTCATCCTCTCGAGCAAGGCCGTCTACGTCGACGCCGCGGGACGGCACGTGAATTCGCCGGTAGGCCCCTCCTTCGACGGCCCCATCACCGAGGACCACCCCACCCTCGCGCCGGGAAACATGCCCCATGCCTCGCCCGGCGGTTATGGCCCGAACAAAGTAGCCGCCGAAAACGTGCTGCTGGATGCCTCGGCGGACACCACCATCGTCCGCGCCTCCAAGGTCCACGGGGTCGGCACCGCACGGCTGCGCGAGTGGGTCTTCGCCGGGCGCGTGTTGGACCGGCGGCCCGCCGTCCTGCTGGCCGGTGCCGGCGCCGGAACCGACCACCCCACCGCGGCGGTGAACACCGCGGCCCTGGTGCACTGCATCGCCGATGCGCCGGCCGGCACGCGGATCCTGAACAGCGCAGACCCCGACGCGCCGAACGGACGGGACATCGCCCGTACGGTCGCCGCGCATTTTGGCCACGCATGGCGCGAGGTGCTGCTGCCCGACGGGGCCCCCGACGGGCTCGGGGACCATCCCTGGGACAACCGGCCGGGGATCGTCCTGGACACCTCCGCGGCGACGGCCCTGGGATATGTCCCCGTGGGCAGCTACGCGCAGACCCTCGGCACGACCCTGGACTGGATGGCTGCCCAGCCTCGGAGCCTCTTCGACGCCGATCCCTACTTCGAGGGGTTCTTCGACTACGCCGCGGAGGACCGCTTCCTGGCGGCCGCAGCCACGCCCTGAGCCGGGTGCCGGCGGGCACCCGGGCGGGGGACACCGCCGTCGTGCAGCGCCGGCGCTGTTCGCCCATGGGAAATTCGTCCCGGGGCGCCCCGCCGGTTTGGGATACTAGGGGACATGGAACGCATCGGCACGACCCGCCCCGCCTCGGAGAAGAAGATCACCCTCAGGGCCAGCACGCTCTCGCTGGCCGTGATGGTCACCGTATTCCTGGTGGCGGTGGTCTTCGCCGCGAACCAGAACGACGTGATCGGCTGGATCGTGGCCGTCATCTCCTTCGCCTGGCTGCTGCTGGCCGCGTTCCTGGTGTTCGGGCTGCGCCGCGGCGCCCGCAAGGTCAGCAGCCACCTGAAGAACGCGTCCGCCTCGATGGCCGCCCGCGCCCAGCAGCCCGGGGCCTCCGAGACCGTCGTCGTCGACGAGGGCACGCGCACCCGCGACCTGAAGCTGGACCACTCCTTCAAGATCGTCCAGGTCCAGGCCGGGGTCATCAGGGAACACCTCGACACCCCGGGCGAGGAGGCCCGCGGCATGGTGGACCGCGCACTGGAGACCATCGACATCACCGCCCACAATGCCCGCGAGATGATGAAGCCCTCCGGCGGAAGCGCCCCGCTCTCGGGCGAGGTCATCGACTGACCAATTGTGGGTAAGCTGGATCGGGTGAGCACAGCAGCGGAAACGAACCACAGCAAGAACGCCGGCGCAGTGCGCGTCGCCTCCGTCAACCTCAACGGCATCCGGGCCGCCTACAAGCGCGGCATGGCCGACTGGCTGGCCGCACGCGACGTCGACATCCTGACCCTGCAGGAAGTCCGCGCCCCCGACTCCATCGTCCGCAACCTGCTCGGCGACGACTGGCACATCCTGCACGCCGAGGCCGAGGCCAAGGGGCGGGCCGGCGTTGCGATCGCTTCCCGGGTCGCCCCCACGGCCACCCGGGCGCACATCGGCGACGACTACTTCGCCACCTCGGGCCGCTGGGTCGAAGCGGACTTCGACCTGGCCGGGAAGAACCTCACGGTCGTCAGCGCCTACGTGCACTCCGGCGAGGTCGACACCCCGAAACAGGACGACAAGTACCGCTTCCTGGACGTCATGACCACCCGGCTTCCCGCCTTGAAGACCGGCTCGGACCACGTCCTGGTCACCGGCGACCTGAACGTCGGGCACACCGAGCGGGACATCAAGAACTGGAAGGGCAACGTGAAGCGCGCGGGTTTCCTGCCCCGGGAACGGGCCTACTTCGACCGGTTCTTCGGCGAGGAGATCGGCTACCACGACGTGGCCCGCACGCTGGCCGGGGACGTCGACGGACCCTACACCTGGTGGTCGTGGCGGGGGCAGGCCTTCGACAACGACACCGGCTGGCGCATCGACTACCACATGGCCACCCCGGAGCTCGCCGCCCTCGCGCACAACCCCGTCGTTGACCGGGCGCCGAGCTACGCCGCCCGCTTCTCCGACCACGCACCGCTGGTCGTCGACTACCAGTTCTAGGAAGACCACACCATGACCGAACTCCTCACTCCCGAGGCCCACCGCCCCCGCGTCCTCTCCGGGATGCAACCCTCCGCCGACTCGCTGCACCTGGGCAACTACCTGGGCGCCCTGGTCAACTGGGTCAGATCACTCGACGAGTACGACGCGTTCTTCTTCGTCCCCGACATGCACGCCATCACCGTCGGACACGACCCTGCGGCCCTGCGTGAACGCACTCGCAAGACCGCGGCGCAGTACATCGCCGGCGGCATCGACCAGGACGCCGCCACCTTGTTCGTGCAGTCCCACGTTCCCGAGCACGCCCAGCTGGCGTGGGTGCTGAACTGCATCACGGGTTTCGGCGAGGCCTCGCGCATGACGCAGTTCAAGGACAAATCGGCCAAGGGCGGACAGGACGCGGTCAGCGTCGGCCTGTTCACCTACCCCGTCCTGATGGCCGCGGACATCCTGCTCTACCAGCCGCACGCGGTCCCGGTCGGCGACGACCAGCGCCAGCACGTCGAGCTCGCCCGCGACCTGGCCCAGCGCTTCAACCACCGCTTCGGCGAGACGTTCCGCGTGCCGGAGCCGCTGATCCAGAAGGAGGGGGCCCGGATCTACGACCTGCAGGACCCGCGGTCGAAGATGTCCAAGTCCGCTACCAGCCCCAACGGCCTGATCAACATCCTCGACGACCCGAAGATCATCACCAAGCGGATCAAGTCGGCGGTCACCGATGCCGATACGGTCATCGCCTACGACCGCGAGGGCAAGCCCGGGGTGACGAACCTGCTGGAGATCCTCTCGACCATCACCGGCAAGACCGTGGAGGGCCTCGTCGAGGAATACGAGGGCAAGATGTACGGGCACCTGAAGGTCGACGTGGCCGACGCCGTGGTCGACCGGGTGGAGCCGATCCGACGGCGGACCCTGGAGTTGCTCGACGATTCGGCCGAGCTCGACCGCCAGCTGGCCATTGGGGCCGCACGGGCCCGCGAGGTCGCCACCGCCACCCTTGACACGGTGTACTCCAATGTGGGCTTCCTGCCGGCTGTCTCCCAGGCCGAACCCCGGGCCCTGGCAGTCGGTGACGGCGAGAGCGTGCGCTAGCTGATGGTGCTTCCCGAGCGGGGAACCGAGGTTCCCGGGGCCGTCGGCCCCGGGAACGAGGGAGTCAGCGTCGGGGTGGTCATCCCCTTGCCCGAACCCCTGCGCACCCAGCTGCGCGAGACCCGTGCCTCGCTCGGGGACCCCGTCGCCGGGAGCATCGCCCCGCACATCACCCTGGTCACCGGCGCCGTGGCCACCGACTGGGTGGCGGTCCGCCAACACGTCAGGGACGTGGCGGCGCGGTCCGGCTGCTTCAGGCTCAGCCTGCGGGGCACGGCCAGTTTCCGCCCGGTGACCAACGTGGTCTACCTGCAGGTCGAGGACGGGTTCGACGAATGCGTTGCGCTGCACCGGGAGCTGCAGGCCGGGCCCCTGAGTCCGCGGGCGGAATACGACTTCCACCCGCACCTGACGATGGCCCACGACCTGCCCCAACGCCAGCTGGATCTCGCGTTGGACCGCCTGGGAGGCTACGCCGCCGAATTCCCCGTGGATAGAATCGGCTTGTTCGAACACGACGCCGATGGCCTGTGGGCCCTCCAGGAGGAACTGATCCTTGGCCAAGCCGGACAAACGCCTAGCTAGTCGCACCATTGCCGCGCGGAACCCTGCCACCGCGTCCTCCGGGAGCGGCCTCCCGGCCGAGCAGGACCAGCCGGCGGACGTCATCTCGCCCCTGGACCGCACCGCCTTGCGCGCCGACCGGCTGCACAAGCGGGCCGCCTTCGGGCGGGCCCGGCGGGAAGGCCAGGGGCCGGCCAAGGTCGGGCTCGCTGCGCTCGGTGCCTTCGTGGGCTGGCTGAAGGCCCAGAAGCCGGTGCGCGTGTTCACCCTGTACGGACAGCGCCACGGTCCACTGATGGCTGCCGGCAGCGCCTACAACATGTTCTTCTCCATCGCGGCCCTGCTGGTGGCCGGGTTCTCCATCTTCGGGATCATCGCCGCCGGGAACCAGGACCTGCAGGACCTGGTCGTCGACACCGTCGCCCAAAGCACCCCCGGGCTGATCGACACCGGGGACGGGGGCCTGGCGAAACCCGACCAGCTCTTCCGCGCCCGCGGATTCGGGTGGGCCCTGGTGATCTCGACGGCGACAATGCTGTTGACCTCCCTCGGATGGATCCGCGGTCTGCGCGAAGGAATGCGCGGGGTCTTCGGGCTGCTTCCCCTGCAGCTGAACCCCGTACTGGTGAAACTGCGCGACCTCGGTGTCCTCCTCGTCCTGGGCCTGTGTCTGGTGGTGACCACGGTCGTAGGGTTCCTGGCCGGTGGGTTCATCGACATCGTCATCCACTTCCTGCGGCTGCAATCGTCGTTGGCCATCTTCCTGACCCAGGCCGGCAGCCTGGTGGTGATGCTCTTGCTGGATGCCCTCGTATCGGTGATCCTGTTCCGCCTGGCCTCGGGGATCTCCATGCCGCGGGGGGCCATGCTGCAGGCGGCATTGCTCGCCGGTGCCGGGGCGACGATTCTGCGCTACTTCTCCTCGGAACTCCTGGGCAGCGTGACCAAGAACCCGCTGCTGGCCTCGTTCGCGGTGATCCTGGGCCTGTTCGTCTGGTTCTACCTGCTCAGCCAGGTCTACCTGGTGGCCACGGCCTGGGGCGCGGTCGCCACGGCCGACATCGCCGCCTCTGCCCGCCAGGGCAAGCGCCCGAGCCTGCGGACGCGCGCGGTGCGGCTGCGCGGCCTGAACGCGCCCCCCGCGGACTCCGGCTGGCCGCAAACGCGTCCCTAGGAGCCAGTTCGCCCAGCGGCACCAGATGTTCCATGCGGCACTGGGGCCGGCGGTGGCGCCGCCGGCAGCGGACACGGTAGACCAACGGCAGCATGGACGACGGCACCGTGAGACGACAAGGGCGCCGTCTCCCGGAAGTCCGGGGGACGGCGCCCTTGCTGGTGCCGGCCTGGTGGCCGGCGGAGCTTGCTAGAGGGAGCGGGCCAGGATGGCCTGCTTGACCTCGGCGATCGCCTTGGTCACCTGGATGCCGCGCGGGCACGCCTCGGTGCAGTTGAAGGTGGTGCGGCAGCGCCACACGCCTTCCTTGTCGTTGAGGATCTCCAGGCGCATGTCGCCACCCTCGTCACGGGAGTCGAAGATGAACCGGTGGGCGTTCACGATCGCCGCCGGGCCGAAGTACTGGCCGTCGGTCCAGAAGACCGGGCAGGACGAGGTGCAGGCTGCACACAGGATGCACTTGGTCGTGTCGTCGTAGCGTTCCCGGTCCTCGGGGGACTGGTAGTGCTCGGCGGACGGCTCGTGGCCCTTGGTGATCATGAAGGGCATGATCTCGCGGTAGGACTGGAAGAACGGCTCCATGTCCACGATCAGGTCCTTCTCGACCGGCAGGCCCTTGATGGCCTCGACCGTGATGGGCTTGGACGTGTCCAGGTCCTTCAACAGCGTCTTGCAGGCCAGGCGGTTGCGGCCGTTGATGCGCATGGCGTCGGAACCGCAGACGCCGTGGGCGCAGGATCGGCGGAAGGACAGCGAGCCGTCGATCTCCCACTTCACCTTGTGCAGGGCGTCCAGCACGCGGTCGGTGCCGTACATGGTCAGCGCGTAGTCCTCCCAGGTGGCCTCCTCGGAGAACTCCGGGTTGTAGCGGCGCACGCGCAGGGTGATGTCGAACTGCGGGATCTCCCCGCCGCCACCGACACCGGGGGCCAGATCGACCTTGGATGCTGGTTCGGGAACTTCGCTGCTCATTAGTACTTACGCTCCATTGGCTGGTAACGGGTGAAGATCACGGGCTTGGTGTCGAACCGGATGCCCTGGATGCCCTCCATTTCCGCGGATTCGTCTTTGTAGACCATCGAGTGCTTCATGAAGTTCTCGTCGTCGCGGTCCGGGAAGTCCTCGCGGAAGTGGCCGCCGCGCGATTCGTGGCGGTGCAGGGCGGAAACGGACATGACCTCGGCCAGGTCCAGCAGGAAGCCGAGCTCGACGGCTTCGAGCAGATCCAGGTTGAAGCGCTTGCCCTTGTCCTGGATGCTGATGTTCTTGTACCGCTCGCGGAAGCCCTTGACGTCGGCCAGGGCCTTCATGATGGTCTCCTTGGTGCGGAAAACCTGCATGTTGGCGTCCATCGTGTCCTGGAGCTCCTTGCGGATCGCCGCGACGCGCTCCGTACCGGTCCCGGTGCGCACCACGTCGAGCAGCGCCTCCGTATCGGCTGCCGGGTTCTCCGGAACCTCGACCCAGTCGGCGGTCTTGGAGTACTCGGCGGCGGCGATGCCCGAACGCTTGCCGAACACGTTGATGTCCAGCAGCGAGTTCGTGCCCAGTCGGTTGGAACCGTGGACTGAGACGCAGGCGACCTCGCCCGCGGCGTAGAGGCCAGGGATCGTGAACTCGTTGTCCTGGAAGACCTCGCCCTTGATGTTGGTCGGCACGCCGCCCATCACGTAGTGGGCGGTCGGGAAGACCGGCACCGGCTCCGTGTAGGGCTCCACGCCGAGGTAGGTGCGCGCGAACTCGGTGATGTCCGGGAGCTTCGCGTCGATGTGCGCCGGCTCCAGGTGCGTCAGGTCCAGCAACACGTAGTCCTTGTTCGGGCCGCAGCCGCGGCCTTCGCGGACCTCGTTGGCCATCGAGCGGGCCACGATGTCACGCGGGGCCAGGTCCTTGATGGTCGGGGCGTAGCGTTCCATGAAGCGCTCGCCCTCGGAGTTGCGCAGGATCGCGCCCTCGCCGCGTGCGGCCTCGGAGAGCAGGATGCCCAGGCCGGCCAGGCCGGTCGGGTGGAACTGGACGAACTCCATGTCCTCCAGCGGGATGCCCTTGCGGAAGGCGATGCCCATGCCGTCACCGGTGAGGGTGTGGGCGTTGGAGGTGGTCTTGAAGACCTTGCCGGCGCCGCCGGTGGCCAGGATGACCGACTTCGCCTGGAAGACGTGGATCTCGCCGGTGGCCAGGTCGTAGGAGACGACGCCGGCGATGCGCTTCTGCAGGTAGGTGGTGCCGTCCTCGCGGGTGGCCTCTTCCTCGACCGTCAACAGGTCGAGCACGTAGTACTCGTTGTAGAACTCGACGTTGTGCTTGACGCAGTTCTGGTACAGCGTCTGCAGGATCATGTGTCCGGTGCGGTCGGCTGCGTAGCAGGAGCGGCGGACCGGCGCCTTGCCGTGGTCGCGCGTGTGCCCGCCGAAGCGGCGCTGGTCGATCTTGCCCTCGGGCGTGCGGTTGAACGGCAGGCCCATCTTTTCCAGGTCGAGGACCGCCTCGATGGCCTCCTTGGCCATGACCTCGGCTGCGTCCTGGTCGACCAGGTAGTCGCCGCCCTTGACGGTATCGAAGGTGTGCCACTCCCAGTTGTCTTCCTCGACGTTGGCCAGGGCGGCGCACATGCCGCCCTGCGCGGCCCCCGTGTGGGAGCGGGTGGGGTAAAGCTTGGTCAGCACGGCCGTGTGGGCGCGCTGGCCGGACTCGATGGCAGCACGCATGCCCGCGCCACCGGCGCCGACAATGACGACGTCGTACTTATGTACCTGCATACCGGATGCTCTCTCTTCTTTGAATCTTGGTTTCGGCGAAGCTCGCCGGGACTACTGGCAGACCGCGAGGGTGGAGCCCGGGATGCACGGGTCGAAGGTGAAGATCACCAGCGTGCCGAGGATGACGATGGCCGCCGAGCACAGCATGAGTACCAGCTGCAGCCAGAACCGCGGGCGGTCCTTCTCCACGTAGTCGGCGATGATCGTGCGCACGCCGTTGGTGCCGTGCAGCATGGCCAGCCACAGCATGGCCAGATCCCAGAACTGCCACAGCGGGCTGGCCCACTTGCCCGCCACGAAGCCGAAGTCGATGGCGTGCACGCCATCGCCGGCCAGCAGGTTCACGAAGAGGTGCCCGAAGATCAGGATGACCAGCAGGACACCGGAGATGCGCATGAACAGCCATGCCAGCATCTCGAAGTTGCCGCTTTTGGACTTGGAGCGGGTGTACTTGGCGTCGATGCGGCCGGTGCGCGGTGCAACGAATTCTGTGGTTGCCATGGCTTAAAGACCTCCGAAGGCGAGGGACAGGTGACGGATCGCGAAGCCGATCATGACCACGGCCCACACGATGAGCACGCCCCAGAGCATCTGACGCTGGTACTTCGGCCCGGACTTCCAAAAGTCAACGAGGACGAGGCGCAAACCGTTGAAGGCGTGGAACATGATCGCAGCGACGAGACCGAGTTCACCGATAGCCATCAGCGGGTTCTTGTACGTGCCGATCACCGCGTCATAGGCGCCGGGGGAGACCCGCACCAGAGCCGTATCGAGCACGTGCACCAGAAGAAACAAGAAAATGACGACACCGGTTACCCG
>DATNBS010000080.1:0-2618 GCA_035571895.1 Arthrobacter sp.
CTGGCGGCTACCGGGGGCCGCTTCCTCATCCGAACCACCCGCCGAACAATCCGTGGACGACGCGTGCGGCGTCCGCAGTGGGGTTGGTGCATGGCCAGTCGGAGCTTTCCGCGTGCCCTCCCGGGGAAGGGGACACGGGGCCATGGCTCGTGAAGCTGCTTCCACCCTAGCCGCGGGCACCGTCGGTTTGAAGTTCGGTGCCGTCGTCGTTCATGCGGCGCCACATGGCGCAACACGGGGTGACGCACGGCGCCGCCGCCGATGGGCGCCCGGGGCGGCCCGGCTTCTCCCGGAGCAGCGGGGCGTCGGAGGGCCTACTCCACGAGCAGGTTGCGGATGTCGTCGGCCGTCATGGCCGAGCCGAAGCCCTCCCCGGCATCCATCACCGAGGAGATCAGCTCGCGCTTGGCATCCTGCAGGGCCACGACCTTCTCCTCGATTGTGTCCTTGGCGACCATCCGGTACACCATCACGTTGCGGGTCTGCCCGATGCGGTGGACCCGGTCCACGGCCTGGGACTCGGCGGCGGGGTTCCACCACGGGTCCAGCAGGAAGCAGTAGTCCGCCTCGGTGAGGTTCAACCCGAATCCACCGGCCTTCAGCGAGATGAGGAACACCGGGGATTGGCCGGACTTGAACGAGTCGATGACCTCCGCGCGCCGGCGGGTGGACCCGTCCAGGTACGCGTACTCCACGCCCTCGGCCTCCAGCCGGGCCGCCGCCTTCTTCAGGAACGAGGTGAACTGGCTGAACACCAGCGCCCGGTGCCCCTCGGCGAGCACATCGGCGAGTTGCTCGAAGAGCACATCCAGCTTGGCCGAGGCCACGCCGTCGTACTCCGGGTCCACGAGCGAGGCGTCCAGCGAGAGCATGCGCAGCAGGGTCAGCGACTGGAAGATGGTGAAGCGGTTCTTGTCCATGTCCTCGACCAGGCGCAGGATCTTCTGGCGTTCGCGCTGCAGGTGGGTGTCGTAGATCTTGCGGTGCCTGGGGGCGAGCTCGACGTTCAGGACCTGCTCCTGCTTCGGAGGCAGGTCGGTGACCACCGCGTCCTTGGTGCGCCGGAGCATGAACGGGCGGATGCGCTTGCGCAGCCGGGCCAGCGGTTCCTCCAGGCCCTGCTTCTCGATGGGGCGCTGGTAGTTCTCCGCGTAGCGCAGCGCCGAGGGGAACAGCCCGGGGGAGACGATCGCGAAGATCGACCACAGCTCCATCAGGTTGTTCTCCATCGGGGTGCCGGTGATGGCGAGCTTGAACGCGGCGTTCAGGTCCCGGGCGGCGTGGTGGGCCTTGGTGGCCTTGTTCTTCACGAACTGCGCCTCGTCCAGGATCAGCCCGGCCCAGGCCTGGGAGTGGTAGGCCTCGGCATCGAGCCGGAAGAGCGTGTAGGAGGTGACCACGACGTCGTTCGCCGCGGCGAGGGCGGACAACGGCCGGGCAGCGCGGGCCTGCGTGTCGGAGATGGCCTCGACCTTCAGCCCGGGGGCGAAGCGGGCGGCCTCGTCCGCCCAGTTGCCGACCACCGATGTCGGGGCGACCACCAGGAAGGGCCCGGGGACGGCGGTGGAGGACGACGCCGGGGCGGCGGCGGGCCCGGGCCCGCGCCGGGTGCCGTCCGGGTCCTGCCCGGCGGCCACCGCCGCGGCCCACTGCTCCTTGGCGTGCAGGATCAGGGCCAGGGTCTGCACGGTCTTGCCCAGGCCCATGTCGTCGGCCAGGACGCCGCCGAGCTCGTTGCGCCAGAGCATGGCCAGCCACTCGAAGCCCTCGCGCTGGTAGGGCCGGAACGTGGCCTGCAACCCGGTCGGCAGGGCGGGCGGATCGGCGTCGGCGACGTTGAGCAGCGCGTTGACCCCGGCGTACCAGGAGTCCGGCCCCTCGGTGACGGTGGCCAGCTCCTCGAGCTCCTCCCAGAGCGAGGCCTGGTAGCGGGTGATCTGCAGCTCGGAGTTCCGGTCGTTCAGGGCCCCGGCCTCGGCGACGAGCTCGCGCAGCTTGTCGAACAGCGGGTGCTCGAGCGAGAAGTACGTCTTGTCCGGCATCAGCATGCGCGCCTGCCCGCGGGAGAGGGCGCGCAGCACGTCGGCGAACGGGATGCGGCGCTCGCCGATGGCGATGACCAGGCCCAGGTCGAACCAGTCGCGCCGCTCCGACTCGACGGTGGTGACGGTCAGTTCCGGGGACTCGGTCAGCTCCCGGTAGTCGGGCGGGGTGCCGGTGGTGCGGATCTGGAGCCCGTCGACCTGCTCCAGCAGCGGCAGCGAGCGGCGCACGAAGTCCACGGTGTCCAGCCCGTGCAGGGTGCGCGGGACCAGGGCACGGCCGGCCAGGGCGGTGGAATCGGCGAGCGCGGCCAGGGCCGCCTCCTCCAGCGCGGCCTCGGCCTCGGTGTCGCGCAGGTCGGCCTCGATCGGGCCGTGGCCGTAGTCGATGTCCCAGGACAGCTCGACGGCGTCGCCTCCGGGGTAGAGGACCGAGAGCACCAGGGTCGGGGGCAGGATCGGCGGCAGCTCGACCGAGTCATCGAGCGGGCTGATGGACACGCGGCGGCCCAGCCGCGGGTAGACGGTGGCCAGGAAGCCCTCGACGTCCTCGGCGGGGACGACCACCGCGGCGGG
>DATNBS010000081.1:0-6722 GCA_035571895.1 Arthrobacter sp.
CCGATCGAGGGCAGGGGAAGGGCCACCCGTCCCGCTTCGGCGGCCGTCACCCGGGGAGGCGCCTGTTCGGCGCAGATGTCCTGCGCCTTCCAGCAGCGGGTGCGGAAACGGCATCCCGAGGGCGGGTCCAGCGGTGAGGGAAGCTCTCCGCGCAGGACGATCCGCTCGGCGGGCCGGGTCGCCGGGTCCAGTCGCGGCGATGCCGACATCAGTGACGCGGTGTAGGGGTGCAGCGGCCTCTCGAACACGTCCTCGGTGGCACCGGTCTCGATGACGCGGCCGAGGTACATGACGGCGACCCGGTCGGTCACGTGGCGGACGACGGAAAGGTCATGCGAGATGAACAGATAGCTGACGCCGAGCTTCTGCTGTAGGTCATTGAGCAGGTTCAGCACCTGTGCCTGGACGGAGAGGTCGAGCGCCGAAACCGGCTCGTCGAGGATGATTAGGTCGGGGTTCAGCGCCAGCGCCCGCGCGATGCCGATGCGCTGCCGCTGCCCGCCGGAGAATTCCTGCGGCGATTTGCGGGCGTCCGAGGGCCGCAGTCCGACAAGCTGGAGCAGCTCGTTCAGCCGGGCCTCGCGCTCGCGGGGCGTCTTGTACAGTCCCCGGTGGGTGGCCCACGGTTCGGAGATGATCTGTCCGGCGGTCATCCGCGCGTTGAGCGACGCGAAGGGGTCCTGGAAGACCATTTGCACGCGCCGCCGCCAGGACAGCAGGTCCTTCCCGCGCAGGGCGAACGGATCGCGGCCTTCGAAGTCCACGGTTCCGGAATCAGGTTTCTCCAGCAGCATGAGCGTGCGGGCGAGCGTCGACTTGCCGCAGCCGGATTCCCCGACCAGCCCCAGGGTCTCCCCTCGGCCGATCGACAGGCTCACCCCGTCCAGCGCGGTCAGCCGGTTGTTGCCCGAAGCGCTGCGGGCGACCTGGAAGGTCTTGGTGACGTCGGTGACGCGCAGGGCGGCGTCCTCGGGGTCGGCTCCGTGGTTGAGCGGGGTGTTCATGGTCGTGTCTCCTGGAGGGTCGTGCTGTCCTGGACCTGGGCGGCGAAGTGGCAGGCGGCCTGCTGGCCGGGCGCCACCTCGCGCAGGGCCGGGCGTTCTGCCCTGCAGATGGCGCTGGCCAGGGGGCACCGGTCCTGGTACACACATCCGGTGGGAATGTCCTTGAGCTCTGGTGGACTGCCGGCAATCGAGGAGAGCTGAGCGCCGCGTTCGGCGTTGACGGGGACCGAATCCAGCAGGCCGCGCGTGTACGGGTGGGCCGGCCGGGCGAAGACCTGGTCGACGGGGCCGGTTTCGGCCACCGTTCCGGCGTACATGACGGTCACCGCATCCGCTTCCTCCGCCACGACGGCCAGGTCATGGGTGATGAGCACGACGGCCATCTCCTCCTCGGTGCGCAGCCGGCGCAACAGTTCCATGATCTGGGCCTGCACCGTGACATCGAGCGCGGTGGTGGGCTCATCGGCGATCAGCAGGCGCGGGCCCAGGGCCACCGCCATGGCGATGAGGATGCGCTGGCGCATTCCACCGGAGAACTGGTGGGGGTAGGCGTCGACACGGGACTCCGGCTCGGGGATGCCCACGCGGCCCATCAGCGCGATGGCCTCGGAGCGGGCCTGGCGGCGGTTCATGCCACGGTGGATCCTGAACGACTCGCCGATCTGCACGCCGACAGGGTAGACGGGATTCAGCGCGGTCAGTGCGTCCTGGAAGACGATGCCAAGTTCGGTGCCGGCGATTTTGAGACGGTCGCGTTCGGCCATGCCGGCCAGTTCGCGGCCGTTGAGCCGGATCGTGCCGCCAGCGACGTGCGCGATGGGGTCCAGCAGGCCGGCCACGGCCTTGGCCGTCATCGATTTGCCGCATCCGGATTCGCCCAACAGGGCCATGGTCTGGCCCGCGTAGGCGGCGAACCCGGCGCCGGAGACAGCGCGGACGGTGCCCTGTGGCGTCCTGATGTCGACGTTGAGTCCGTCGACTTCCAGGACCGTCTGGCGCCCGTCGCCGGTGGTGTGGTCGGTGTGCGGAAGGGCGGTCATCGTCACTTCGACTCCTTCGTCCGGATGGTCGTGATGAGCTTCTTGCGCCCGGGCAGGGCCAGCCGCCACCGCTGCGCGGGGTCGGTGGCGATGCGCAGCCAGGCGGCGAGCATGTTTGCGGCGATGGCGGTGACCACGATCGCGACGCCGGGGAAGATCGAGAGCCACCAGGCGGTCTGCAGGTACTGCCGTCCCTGGGCGACCAGCAGGCCCCAGCTGATGTCCGGGGGTTGGATGCCGATGCCCAGGAAGCTCAGGGAGGACTCGGCGAGCATCACGTAGCAGAACTCCAGTGTGGCCAACGTCAGCAGGGTCGGGGTGACGATGGGGATGACGTGGCGGCCGATGATCGCATTCGGCCTGGTCCCGAAGGTCCGGGCTGCGTCGACGAACGTCCGCGACTGCAGCTCCGCGGATTCGGCCCGGGCGGTGCGCAGGTAGATGGGGATGCGGGTGATGGCCAGGATCAGCACGATGTTGGCGATCGAGGGACTGAAGACGTAGAGCACGACGACGGCCAGCAGCAGCGAGGGGAAGGACATGATGATGTCGGCGATGCGCATGGACGCCGTCTCGCGGATTCCCCGGTGGTAGCCGGCCCAGACGCCCCACAGCGAGCCGACGACCAGGGAGGCCGCAACGGCGGGCACGGCCACGAGCAGGGTGGTGCGGGTGGCCACGACCAGCCGGGCCAGCTCGGAGCGGCCGAGCGAGTCCGAGCCCAGTAGGTACTCCCACCCGTTGTCGGGGTTGAACGGTGCCTTGTTGGCGAACATCAGGTTCTGCTTGGTCGCCAGGTCACCCATGAGGGCGGGACCGAAGGCCGCAGTGGCCAGCACCAGCAGGAGGATGACGGCCCCGGTGGTGGCGAACTTGTCGCGCAGCAGCAGCCCGAACATGCTGGGGCTGTTGGAACGGTTGGTTCCGGGCTTCGCAGGGGGTGGAGGCAGGTGGGGGGCACCGGCGTCGTGCAGGGGTTCTGTGCTCATGGTGCGTTCCTCCTAGGGCCGTGCCGCGCCGGCCAGCGCGGTCGGGGCGTCGGCGGGCGGGGTGGTGGCCGGCGGTGTCTCGGTGCGGCGCGCCCGTCGGCGGCCGGCGGCGGCGGGGCGCACGCGCGGGTCCAGCAGGGCGTAGAGCAGGTCGATGACGATGTTCAGGGTGAAGATGGCGATCGCCGTGAGCAGGACGCAGGCCTGCAGGACGGCGAAGTCGCGCTGCAGGATCGAGTCGATCATCAACTTGCCGATGCCCGGCCACCCGAAGATGGTCTCGACCACCACGGCCCCGTTGACCAGGCCGACCGTCAGGTCACCGGCAACCGTCAGGGCCGGTGCTGCGGCGTTGCGCAGCGCGTGGTGGGTGATGACCCGGCGCTGGCCGGAGCCTTTGCTGCGGGCCAGCCGGATGTAGGGCTCGGACAGCGCCGAGACCATGGCCCCGCGGACCACCTGCACCAGGGCGCCGAAGGGCCGCATCAGCAGGGTTGCGATCGGCAGGATCCACGAGGCGGAGGTCTCCACGCCGGAGGTGGGAACCCATCCGAGCGTGATCGCGAAGACCAGGATCCCGACGATGGCCAGCCAGAAGTCGGGGATCGACGCGGCGGCCATCGAGAAGAAGCTGGCGATCCGGTCGATGATGCCGTTGGGCTTCAGCGCGGCCCAGCTGCCGACGACGACGGCCAGAAGAATCGCAAGCGCCATGGTCACGCCGGCGAGTTGGAGGGTGGCGGGGAAGGCGCGCAGGGCCATGGCCCCGGCCGCCTCCCCCGTCCGCAACGAGGTGCCGAAGTCCAGATGCAGGACGCCGCCGAAGTAGTTGCCCATCTGCACCAGCAGCGGCTGGTCCAGCCCGTTGCGGGTGATGAATTCGGCGCGCATTTCCGGGGTGGCACTCAGCGGCAGGTACAGCGCCGCCGGGTTCCCGGTCATGCGGGCCAGGGCGAAGACCCCGACCACGACGACCACCAGCGGCAGGGCACTGGAGATGATCCGTTTCCTGAGATACGTCAGCATGAGTGGCTCGTTCCCTCCTCGATGATGTCCGGGCTACTTCGCCGGGGTGACCTCGGCCAGCCGCAGCTCGTCGCCGGTGGACGAGTTCGGCTCGTAGTTGACCGACTTCGACTTGCCGATCATGCCGGTCTGGTGGGCGATGTGCGCGAACTGGACGACCTTCTCGTTCTGGTAGGCGAAGACCTTCTCGAAGGCGGCCTGCCGGTCGTCACCGGTGCTCGCATCGGCCTTCTTGATCAACGCGTCCAGCTCGGGGGTGCCGAAGGCGCTTTGGGCGCCGTTGGAGAGCATGTACTGATCGACCGTGAAGGCCGCGTCGCCGGCCTGGTTGCCGTGCTGGGTCATGAGCATCAGGTCGCCCTCCGTCTTGGCGAACGGCCGGACCTGGTAGGTCAGGTGCTGGCTGGTTTCGAGCATCTTGAGCTTGACGTTCAGCCCGGCCTGGGTGAGCTGCTCCTGGATGACCTGGCCGAGTTCCTCGATCTTCGGGAACTGGGCGGAGCGCACGATCATGTCGATCTCGGCCGAGGTGTCGGTGCCGTCGGCCTTCGCCTCGGCGACGAGCTGCTTGGCCTTTTCCGGATCGTAGGGCCAGGGCTTGAGCGAGTCGGAATGGCCGACGACCCCCTCGGGGACCAGCTGGGCGGCGACCTTGTCGCGCCCGCCGTAGAGGTTCTTGACGATCGATTCCTTGTCGATCGCGTAGTTGACCGCCTCGCGGACGCGGATGTCGGTGAAGGGGGCCTTGTTGTTGTGCATGCGCAGGGCAACGGTCTCGTTGTTCGGGTACGGGACCCCGAGGTCGCCGATGTTGTCCTCCGGGCTGAGACCGGTGGCGATGTCGGCCTCGCCGGCCGTGATCATGGCGGCACGGACGCTGCTCTCGGAACGCCATTCATACTGGGCCTTAGCGTAGGCCGGCTTGTCGCCCCAGTAGCCGTCGTAAGCGGCGAGGGTGATCTTCTGGCCGGCGTCCCACTTCTCAAACTGGTAGGGGCCGGTGCCGATGGGCTCGCGGACCTTCTTGGTGGTTGAGGTCTCACTCGGGACGACCTCGAGGAACGACAGGCGCAGGGGCAGGATCGGATCGGCATGGGGGGCGGTGACCTGCAGCGTCTCGGGATCGACGACCTTCACTTTGAGGTCCTCGTCGCCGAAGACGTAGCCCTCGACGTTGCAGCCGAGCTTGGAGTTCACGGCCCGGTCGATGGTGGCCTTGGCGTCGGTGGCGTCGAAGGTGCTGCCGTCGTGGAACGTGACGCCGGTCCGGAGCTTGAGCGTCCAGGTGGTGTCGTCCTTCGAGTCCCACGTGGTGGCCAGTTTCGGCTCGAGCTCGCCGGACGTCGGGTTGCGCTCGATGAGCGGTTCGGTGATCGTGGAACGGTCGACCACCCCCGTGCTCGTCAGGTTTGACTCGCAGGGCTCAAGGGTCGGCGGTTCCTGTTGCAGGACTACCCGCAACGTGTCCGAGCCCGATCCGGCGGTGCCGCCGGCGGCGTCGTCCGAATTGGCCACGGCACAGCCGGTCATCGCCAGGCTGGAGCCGACGGCCAGGACGGCCAGCGCGGCAAGGGGCCGGCGCCGGGCCGGGGCCAGGAGGATCTTCCGTTCATCAAACATCATTGTTTTCCTTCGCGAGCGGGGCCGACGACCGGCCGAGTGGTCTACGTATGGAGCCGTTGGCTGCATCCGTCTGGAACAGCTTGTGGACGGATCGGAGGCCCGTCAAGGGCGGCAACTGAGCGTGAAGTGGCCGCTCCGGCTGCCACCGCCCGGCAAGCGAATGTGACTCCCGCTACATTCCGGGGGTGAATCGGGTTCCATGCGCGGCCGGTATCGATCAATGCTAATTGCGTGTTGGACCCGCATCGATTCGTGTCGATACCCTCGATGAATGACCACTCCCGCAGCGGCACGGACCGCTTCCCCGGCAGGCATCACCGGCACTAACATCCTGCAGATCGGCCCGGTCAACCCGGCTGTCGCCCAGGCCCTGGAGACGGAATTCGGTGCGGTCCGCCTACCCGACGACGGGCAGGCGCGCCGGATGCACCTCGCAGACCACGGGCCTGACATCCGCGTCGCGGTCTGCTCCGGCCGTTTCGGCGTCGACACCCAGCTGATGGAGGCCCTCCCAAACCTCGAGGCCGTCGTCAGCTTCGGCGTCGGATACGACTCCACCGACGTGGCCCAAGCCGAACGCCGGGGCATTCCCGTCAGCAACACGCCCGATGTCCTCAACGACTGCGTGGCCGACACGGCGTTGGCCCTCTACCTGGACGTGCTCCGCCGCACCAGCGCCTCCGACCGCTACGTCCGGGCCGGCTCATGGGAATCGCAGGGCAACTTCCCGATGACGACGCGGGCATCGGGACGCACTGTGGGCATCCTCGGCCTGGGGCGCATCGGGCAGGCCATCGCCACCCGGCTCGAGGGATTCGGCTGCGCCATCGAATACCACAACCGCCACCAGGTGGCCGGGACGGCCTATCGCTACCGGAACAATCCGCAGGCCCTGGCCGCCGCTGCCGACGTCCTCATTGTCGCCGCCACCGGGGGCCCCTCCACCCGCGGACTGGTCGACGCCGATGTCCTGAACGCACTCGGCCCGCAGGGATACCTGGTCAACATCTCCCGCGGCACCGTGGTGGACCAGGAGGCGC
>DATNBS010000082.1:0-12364 GCA_035571895.1 Arthrobacter sp.
AGCTGGCCAGCAGCGCCGTGGCCGGCACCAGCCACCAGCGCCGCCGCGCCAGGACGACCGCACCAAAGGCACCCCAGGGCACGAACATGGCGACGTTGGCGAGCCATTCGACCACGCCGTAGTCGAACCACGCCGGGACGCCCCGGCCATGCAGCCACTCCAGAACCCGGTCCAGGTCCCCGGACACCGGCCGGTCGACGGGGGTCGGCCAGAAGACGACCAGCAGCACGGCCACCAGGTAAGCCAGGGCGGGGACCAGGACAAAGGCGACCCGTTGCCGCGGCGGCACCCGGCTGGCCAGTGCACGGCCGCGGCAGGCCGCGCCGAACGGTGGGGCTAGGCGGTCTGGTCCAGCCACTTCTTGGCCTCGGCGGCCTGCAGGTTCAGCGCCTTGGCCAGGTACGGTTCGGCGGTGGAGGCGATCTTCCCGCCGAGGAAGGGGATGGAGGAGGTGACGTCCCCCGTGAGTTCGATCGTGGTGCTGCCGGCGGCCGCGACCAGCTTCTGCAGGGCCTTGACCTTCACCGGGGCGCCGGCGATGTCCACGCTGATCTCAGCCGAGCGGCTGCCATCTGCCGCCGGGGCCGACCAGGACTCGTGCTGGGTGACGTTCAGCGTCTGGCCGACGAACTTCTTGACCATGTCGGGGAAGCGGTCGGTCGGCATCGAGCGCACGGTGGTGGTCGTGAACGCGCCATCGGACGGGCCCGAGACGGTGAACTCCGTCAGGGTGGCACCGGCACGCTGGCTGACGTGCTCGACGAAGTCGCGGCGGGTCAGCACGTCGAGGACGGCCCCGGCGGAGTGCGGGAGCGTGGTGGAGGCATTCAGGGCCATGGGGTCTCCTGGTGGATCGGGTCGGGTATCGGAGTCCATGCTACGGGGTGGCCCGCGGAATGGCGGTAGGCTGGAGGTACCCCGGCGTCCTCTGGACTCCGGGCTTTTGTGCTGTTCCCGTACTCGTCCCGTGCTGTTCCCCGGAAGGAAACCCATGGCCCTCACTGGCCTCCGTGCGGCTTTGGCCGCCGATCCGTCCTACGCGCGCGTGCGCTCCTACGCCTCGAAGGACTTCGGTAACCGGAGCCAGGACCTGGAGGTCGCCGCCCCCGCCGGGCTGCGTGCCGCCCTGGTCACCGAGGTGGTCGACGGGCTGGCCGCCGGCGGCGGCCTGGTGCTGGCCGTGACCGCGACCGGCCGCGAGGCCGAGGAACTGGCCGGCTCGCTGCGGGCCTACCTGCCCGACGGCGCGGTCGAGGAGTTCCCCAGCTGGGAAACCCTCCCGCACGAGCGGCTTTCCCCGCGTTCGGACACCGTGGGCCGGCGGCTGAACGTGCTGCGCCGCCTCGCGCACCCGGAGCAGGATGGCGAACCGCTGCAGGTCGTCGTCGCCCCGATCCGCGCGGTCGTCCAGCCGCTGGTGAAGGGGCTGGGGGAACTGGCCCCGGTGCGGTTGGCGACCGGCGAGGAGAAGCCCTTCGACGCCGTCGTGCAGGAACTGGCCGCGGCCGCCTACGCCCGGGTCGACATGGTCACCCACCGCGGCGAATTCGCGGTGCGCGGCGGGATCCTGGACGTCTTCCCGCCCACCGAGGACCACCCGATCCGCATCGACTTCTTCGGCGACGAGGTCGAGTCCATGCGCTGGTTCGCCGTCGCCGACCAGCGCTCGTTCTCCAAGGCGGACAAGGCCGAGGGCGGGATCGCCGACCCGGCCGTGCTCTACGCCCCGCCCTGCCGGGAACTGCTGATCACCCCGGCGGTGATGTCCCGGGCGGCCAAGCTCAAGGCCGCCATGCCCGCCGCCGCCGACATGCTCGAGAAGATCGCCGGCGGCATCGCCGTCGAGGGCATGGAGTCACTGGCCCCGGTGCTCGTGGACGCCATGGTGCCCTTCGTGGGCCAGCTGCCGGCCGATTCCGTGGCCGTGGTCATGGAACCCGAACGGGTCCGGGCCCGCGCCCACGACCTGGCCGACACCAACGCCGAGTTCCTGGCCGCCGCCTGGTCCACCGCCTCCGACGGCGGCGCCGCCCCCGTGGACCTGCTGCAGGCCGAGGGGCTCACCGACGCCCTGGACGCCGGGAACTTCTCCACCCTGGCCGACACCCGCTCCCACGCCCTGGAATCGAAGGTCAGCTGGTGGTCCATCACCTCGCTGACCCGCGACGGCGAGGTCGAACTGGACATCGACTCGCTGAACGTCGCCGCCCGCGAACCCCGCGGCTACCAGGGCGACGTCGCCGAGATGATGGACTTCATCGGTTCCCGCGTGCGCGACGACTGGCGCGTCGTCGTCGCCACCGACGGCCCCGGGCCGGCCCAGCGCCTGGCCGAGCTCTTCCACGACGCCGGCATCCCCTGCCACCGCGTCGACTCCGTGGACGGGGCTCCCACGGCCGGGCTGATCGAGATCACGACGGCGGTGGCCGGGCGCGGCTTCGTGTTCGACTCCCTGAAACTCGGGTTGCTCACCGAAGCCGACCTGCTGGGCCGCTCCAGCGCCTACTCGGCGAAGTCGACCCGCAAGCTGGCCTCCCGCCGGCGCAACGCGGTGGATCCGCTGCAGCTGGCCGAGGGCGACTTCGTGGTGCACGAGCAGCACGGCATCGCCCGCTTCGTCGAGCTGATCCAGCGCAAGGTCGGCGGCACCTCCGGCGCCATGCGCGAGTACCTCGTCCTCGAGTACGCCCCCTCCAAGCGCGGGGCGCCCGGCGACCGGCTGTTCGTGCCCACCGACCAGCTGGACCAGATCACCCGCTACGTCGGCGGGGAGACCCCGACGCTGTCGAAGATGGGCGGCAGCGACTGGTCGAACACCAAATCCAAGGCCCGGCGCGCGGTCAAGGAGATCGCCGCCGACCTGATCCGGCTCTACTCGGCCCGCATGGCCTCGCGCGGGCACGCCTTCGCGAAGGACACGCCCTGGCAGTCCGAGCTGGAGGAGGCCTTCCCCTTCGTCGAGACCCCGGACCAGCTGACCACCATCAACGAGGTCAAGGCCGACATGGAGCGCGAGATCCCCATGGACCGGCTGATCTCCGGCGACGTGGGCTTCGGCAAGACCGAGATCGCCGTGCGGGCGGCCTTCAAGGCGGTCCAGGACGGCAAGCAGGTCGCCGTGTTGGTGCCCACCACGCTGCTGGCGCGCCAGCACGTCGAGACGTTCTCCGACCGGTTCTCCGGCTTCCCGGTCCGCGTCGCCTCCCTGTCGCGCTTCCAGACCGCCAAGGAGGCCAAGGACACCGTCGAGGGGCTGCGCAACGGCTCGATCGACGTCGTCGTGGGCACGCACCGGCTGCTGTCCAAGGAGGTCGAGTTCAAGGACCTGGGACTGGTGATCGTCGACGAGGAACAGCGCTTCGGCGTCGAGCACAAGGAAGCGCTGAAGCAGATGCGCACCAACGTCGACGTGCTCGCCATGTCCGCCACCCCGATCCCGCGCACCCTGGAGATGTCGCTGACCGGCATCCGCGAGACCTCCACGCTGGCGACCCCGCCGGAGGAGCGCCACCCGGTGCTCACCTACGTCGGCCCGCACACCGACAAGCAGGTCTCCGCCGCGATCCGCCGCGAGCTGATGCGCGAGGGGCAGGTCTTCTTCGTCCACAACCGGGTCTCCTCGATCGACAAGGTCGCCGCCCAGCTGCGCGAACTCGTCCCGGAGGCGCGCGTGGAGGTCGCCCACGGCAGGATGAGCGAAGCCCGGCTGGAGCAGATCATCGTGGACTTCTGGGACAAGAAATTCGACGTCCTGGTCTCCACCACGATCATCGAGACCGGCCTGGACATCTCCAACGCGAACACGTTGATCGTGGACCGGGCGAACAACTACGGCCTGAGCCAGCTGCACCAGCTGCGCGGGCGCGTGGGCCGTGGGCGCGACCGGGCCTATGCCTACTTCCTCTGGGACGCCGAACGCCCCCTGGGCGAGGTCGCCCTGGAGCGGCTGAAGGCCGTGGCCGCGCACAACGAGCTCGGCTCCGGCTTCCAGCTGGCCATGAAGGACCTGGAGATCCGCGGGGCGGGCAACCTGCTCGGCGGCGAACAGTCAGGCCACATCGCCGGCGTCGGATTCGACCTCTACATCCGGCTGGTGGGCGAGGCGGTGGCCAGCTTCAAGGGCGAGGCCGAGGAGAAGGTCGCCGACATGAAGATCGAGCTGCCGGTCAACGCCCACCTGCCCCACGACTACGTGCCGGGGGAGCGGCTGCGGCTGGAGGCCTACCGCAAGCTGGCCGCGGCGACCGACACCGAGGGCATCGACGCCGTGGTCGCCGAGCTGGTGGACCGCTACGGGGAGCCCCCGGCAGCGGTGGCCAACCTCATCGAGGTGGCCCGCTTCCGCGTGCGGGCGCGGGCCGCCGGCCTGACCGATGTGGCGATGCAGGGAAACTTCATCAAGTTCGCCCCCGCCCACCTGCCCGAGTCGAAGCTGCTGCGGATGAACCGGATGTACAAGGGGGCGCAGAACAAGCCGGCCCTGGACGCCGTGTTGATCCCCAAGCCCAAAACCGCCGCGATCGGCGGGCGCGACCTGGCCGACGCCGAGATCCTGGCCTGGGCTGCGGGCGTGCTGGAGGCCCTGTTCGAGGACTGACGGACACTTCGTGGGTCAGCGTGCAGCATACGCAAAAGGCGGGGGGACGGCGCGCTGCGCCATCCCCCGCCGTGCTGCGGGCGGGTGGGGTCAGGAGTGGCCGGTCGCGGGACCGGTGGGTGTCGCGCCACCCTCGGCGGCCCATTCGGTGCCGTCCTCGCCGCCCTCCTCGGGACGGGCCGCCGACCCGAGCGCCGGATCGGAGGTGTGGTCCGGGGTGTACTTCTGCGTCGCGGATCCGGCACCATCGGTGCCCTTCCCGCCGTCGTGGGAACCGCCGTCATGGGAACCGGTGGCGCGATGCGCGGCGTTGGTCGCGGTCTCCTTGACCTTCCCGGCCACGGTCCCCGCCGCGGATGCGGCGGCGGCACCCACGTCGGGGGCCTTGTCCTTGAGGGCGGCCCCGACGTCGTTCAGCTTTTCCTGCGTGCGGGGGTCGGTCCAGAGCTCCTGGGCCTTGTCCTTCAGCTCGTCGTACTTGTCGCGGCCGGCGCGGGCCCCCAGGACGTACCCCACCGCTGCCCCGGCCAGAAATGTGAAAATGCGCATTCCGTTTCTCCTCTGCTCCAGTCTGCTCAAGCGTGGGATCCGGTGTGGAACCCGGATCCCACACTAACGCGTCAGCCGCCGGCCCGCAGCGGATCGGGCACGCGTCGGGCCACCACGCACAACGGGTGCCCGCCGGACGAACCGGCGGGCACCCGTTGATGGTGTGGGGAGGGCGCTACTACTTCTTGATGACCTCGGCGGCCGGACGGCGCTCGGACTGGTGTGAATCGGAGTGGCCGAGGATGGTCTGCGGGACGCCGAAGGCCAGCAGGGCCAGCACGAAGCAGGAGATGCCGGGCAGCCAGGCGTTCTCCAGCGTCCAGAAGCTCAGCGCATACAGGGCACCCAGGAACAGGATGAAGAACACCGCGAAGGCCAGGAAGTTGCCCACGAAGTTGCCCTGGCCGGAATAGGCCTTGCTCTTGCCGTCTGAGTACACTGCGATCTCCTTGTAGTCCTGCGCCGGCTGGCGGTGGTGCGCGCTCGCGCTAGTAGCCGGCGGTTCCCTGCTCACCCTCTACAATAGCAACTCCCGAGCTGGCTCCGAGCCGTGTGGCGCCGGCCTCGATCATGGCCTGCGCGTCGGCGAGCGAGCGTACCCCGCCGGAGGCCTTCACCCCGAGGTCCGGGCCCACGGTGCGGCGCATCAGCTCCACGTCGTGCACGGTCGCCCCGCCGCCGGCGAAGCCGGTGGAGGTCTTCACGAAGTCCGCGCCGGCCTCGACCGCCGCCTGGCAGGCCAGGACCTTCGCGTCGTCGTCGAGCAGGGAGGTCTCGATGATCACCTTGAGGAGGGCACCGCCGTCGTGCACCTGGGCGGCGACCCCGCCGATGTCGGCGACCAGGGCATCGCGGTCCCCGCGGCGGGCGGCGGCGATGTCGATGACCATGTCGATCTCGCTGGCCCCGTCGGCGATGGCGCCGGCGGCCTCGAACGACTTCACGGCCGTGGTGGTGGCGCCGAAGGGGAAGCCGATGACCGAGCAGGTCAGCACGCCCGAGCCCTCCAGGGCGGCGGCCACGGTGGAGACCCAGAGCGGGTTCACGCAGACCGACTTGAACCGGTACTTCGCGGCCTCGGCGGCAATGGCCAGCACGTCCTCGCGGGAGGCGTCCGGCTTGAGCAGGGTGTGGTCGATGTAGGAGGCGATGGTGCCTGCGGTGGGCTGGGTCATGGTTCCCTTTCGGGTCGGTGTGGGGTGGGTGGGGGCGGCCCGTGGCCGGGAAGCTAGAGTCCGAGCGCGGCACCGGTGTCGGCGCGGACCGCGGCCAGCCGGTCGCCGGCACGCCGACGGGCCGCGGGCAGGTCGGCGGGTGAGGCGACCGGCTCGATGACCTCGAGGTAGCACTTCAGCTTCGGTTCGGTGCCGCTGGGGCGCACGATGACCCGGCTGCCGTCGGCGGTGGTGTAGCGCATGGCATCGGTCGGCGGGAGCTGCCCGCTGCCGTGGGCGAGGTCCTCCGCGGTGGCGACCGGGGACCCGGAGAACGACGCCGGTGCCTCCGAGCGCAGCCGGGCCATCAGGGTGCCGAGTTCCTCGAGCGAGGCCACGCGCACGGAGAGCTGGTCGGTGGCGTGCAGACCGTGGGCCAGGGCCAGGGCGTCGAGCTCGTCGGGCAGGGTGCGCCCGGCGGCCTTCAGCCCGGCGGCGAATTCGGCCAGCAGCAGGGCCGCCGACATGCCGTCCTTATCGCGCACCAGCTCCGGTGCCACGCAGTAGCCCAGCGCCTCCTCGTAGCCGAAGGCCAGTCCCGGGACGCGGGAGATCCATTTGAAGCCGGTCAGCGTGGTCTGGTGGGCGAGGCCGGCGTCGGCGGCGATGCGGGCCAGCAGCCGCGAGGAGACGATCGAGTTCGCGAAGACGGGGAAGGCCCCGGGGCCTGCGGGCCCCGGGGCTGCGGGTCCGGGTGTTGCGGATCCCGCGGCGCTTTCGGCCAGCCGGGCGGCGACGTGCACGCCGAGCAGCGCGCCGACCTCGTCGCCGGTGAGCATCCGCCAGCCGGTTGCCGGGTCGTTCACGGCCGCGGCGCACCGGTCCGCGTCCGGGTCGTTGGCGATGACCAGGTCGGCATCCGCCTCGCGTGCCAGGGCCAGCGCCAGGTCCATGGCACCGGGTTCCTCGGGGTTGGGGAACGCGACGGTGGGGAAGTCCGGGTCGGGCTCGGCCTGCTCGGGCACGAGCCGGACATCGGTGAAGCCGGCGGCGCAGAAGGCCCGCGACATCGTGTCCCCGCCGACGCCGTGCATCGGGGTGAGCACGATCCGCAGGCCGGCACGGTGGGCACGTTCGGCCTCGTCCGCCGGGACCAGGCCGGTGATGGCCTCGAGGTAGCGGGCCTGCACGTCGCCGGGCTGGCCGGCATCCGGGAGCACGGTCCAGCCGCCGGCGGCCAGCTCGATGCCCGACAGCGGCCCGCTGGCGGAGATCCGTTCGGCGATCCCGGCATCCATCGGCGTGACGATCTGCGCGCCCTGGCCGGCGTCGGTGACGGCCCGGCCGCCGAGGTAGACCTTGTAGCCGTTGTCCTGCGGCGGATTGTGGCTGGCGGTGACCATCACGCCCGCCTCGCAGTCCAGGGCGCGGACGGCCCAGGCCAGCACCGGGGTCGGCAGGCGGGTGGGCATGAGGAACGCCTCGATGCCGGCGGCGGCCAGGATGGCGGAGGTCTCCTCGGCGAAGACGTCCGAGTTGTACCGGGCGTCGAACCCGATGACGGCCCGCGGCGTGTAGGCGCCGGCGGCGGTGTCCAGCAGGTACCGGGCGAGTCCGGCCGCGGTATGCCGCACGACGACCCGGTTCATCCGGTTCGGCCCGGCGCCCAGGGCGGCGCGCAACCCCGCCGTGCCGAAGGACAGGGTTCCGGCGAACCGGTCGGCGAGCTCGGCCCGGGCGGCCTCGTCCGTCCGGGCGGCGGCGACCAGGCCCCGCAGTTCGGCGGCCGTGGCCGGATCCGGGTCCTCGGCGGCCCAGGCGTCGGCGCGGGCGAAGAGGTCGGGCGGCTCGGGTGCGGGGTTCATGCTGCTCCTGGGAGGTACGGGAAGGTGGATCGGCTCTCGGCGGGTCAGATGCGCCCGACGATCTCCGCCAACAGCCGGGAGATCCGCGGCCCGGCGGCCTGCCCGGCCTCGATGACCTCGGCGTGGCTGAGCGGGACGGGGCTGATCCCGGCCGCCAGGTTGGTCACCAGCGACACCCCGAAGACCTCCAGGCCGACGTGGCGGGCGGCGATTGCCTCGAGCGCGGTGGACATGCCCACCAGGTCGGCGCCGATGCGCTTGGCATACTGGACCTCGGCCGGGGTCTCGTAGTGCGGCCCGGTGAACTGGGCGTACACGCCCTCCTCCAGGTCCGGGTCGACCTCGCGGGCGATGGCGCGCAGGCGTGCCGAGTACAGGTCGGTCAGGTCCACGAACGTCGCGCCCTCGAGCGGCGAGGTGGCCGTGAGGTTGAGGTGGTCGCTGATCAGCACGGGGGTCCCGGGCGCCCAGGACTCGTTGAGGCCACCGCACCCGTTGGTCAGCACCAGGGTGGAGCAGCCGGCGGCCGCCGCGGTCCGCACCCCGTGCACGACCGAGCGCACCCCCCGGCCCTCGTAGAAGTGGGTCCGCGCCCCGAGCACCAGCACCCGCTTCCCGGCAGGGGTCAGGAGGGAGCGGATGGTGCCGGTATGGCCGACGACGGCGGGGGAGTGGAAGCCGGGGATGGTCGCCGCATCCAGGGTATGGGTGGTCTCGCCGATCAGCTCGGCGGCCTCGCCCCAGCCCGATCCCAGGACCAGTGCGATGTCGTGGGAGTCGACGCCGGTTTGCCCGGCAATGGCTGCGGCGGCCTCGGTGGCCAGCAGGAAGGGTTCATCAGGGGATTCGCTCACGGCACTAACCTACCGTCGGATGGCCCGCGCCCGGTACCGGCCCGGGCGTGCAAGTTGCGGGCAGGTAGTGGAGAATGGGCTGACGTGAGCGTAGAACGAAGCAAAACGTCCCAGCGGTTGATCATCCTCGGTGGCGGTCCGGGCGGCTACGAGGCCGCCATCGTGGCCGCGCAGCTCGGGGCCGACGTGACCATCGTCGAGCGCTCCGGTATGGGCGGTTCGGCCGTGCTGACCGACGTCGTCCCCTCCAAGACGCTGATCGCGACCGCCGACGCGATGCGCCGGGTCGCCGGGGCCGGGTCGTTCGGCGTGACCGTCGAGGGCAACTCCGATGCCAGCGCCGACCTGGGCGTCGTGAACTCGCGCCTGATGGACCTGGCCCGCGAGCAATCCGCCGATATCCGCATCGGGCTCGAGCGCGCCGGGGTGCGCGTCGTCCTGGGCGAGGGCCGCCTGCTGGACAACCGCCACATCGCCGTGACCCGGAACGACGGCGGCGAGGAGACCCTGGAGGCGGACGCCATCCTGCTCGCCCTCGGTGCGCACGCCCGCGAGCTGCCCACGGCCAGGCCCGATGGCGAACGCATCTTCTCCTGGACCCAGGTCTACAACCTCAAGGAGATCCCCGAGCACCTGATCGTCATCGGCTCCGGGGTGACCGGCGCCGAGTTCGCCTCCGCCTACAACATGCTCGGCACCCGCGTGACGCTGGTGTCCTCCCGCGACCGGGTGCTTCCCGGCGAGGATGCCGACGCCGCCGCCGTGCTGGAAGATGCCTTCGAGGCCAACGGCCTGGAGGTCGTGGCCAAGTCGCGTGCCCAGGCCGTGGACCGCACCGACGCCGGGGTGCGCGTGACCCTCTCCGACGGCCGGACCCTGGAGGGCAGCCACTGCCTCGTCGCCGTCGGCGGCATCCCGAACACCGCGGGCATCGGCCTGGAGGAAGCCGGGATCGAACTGTCCGACTCCGGGCACATCAAGGTCGACGGCGTCTCGCGCACCACGGCCCCGAACGTCTACGCCGCGGGCGACTGCACCGGCGTCTTCGCCCTGGCCTCCGTCGCCGCGATGCAGGGCCGCATCGCCATTGCCCACCTGATGGGCGACGGGGTCCGGCCGCTGAAGACGCACGAGGTCTCCTCCAACATCTTCACCAGCCCCGAGATTGCCACGGTCGGCGTCAGCGAGGCGCAGGTCAAGGAAGGCAAGTACCAGGGCGACATCCTCAAGCTCGACCTGGCGACCAACGCCCGGGCGAAGATGATGAACGTCAAGGAGGGCTTCGTGAAGATCATCGCGCGGAGCGGCTCCGGCACCGTGATCGGCGGCGTCGTGGTGGCCCCGCGCGCCTCGGAGCTGATCTACCCGATCGCGCTCGCCGTGCAGAACCGCCTGCACGTGGATGACATGGCCCAGACGTTCACCGTCTACCCGTCGCTGTCCGGGTCGGTCTCCGAAGCGGCCCGCCGGCTGCACAAGCACCTGTAGGGAAGCGGGCGGAGGGCACCCGCCGACGGGCGCCCGAATGGATGTCGACTGGAGCGGACGGGGTGCCCGGTCGGCGTGTTCCGCGGGGCCGGGGAGCTGCTGTTCCCCGTCCGTGACGCCGTATGACCGCCACGACGGTCCAGTATGTGGACACATTCACCGGCGAGTGGTCAAAAGTTCTAGTATTGCTCGAAGTATTGATCATTCCCGCACAAGAGGTGTCCCCACAGTGTCCAGTCTGCCCACCACTGCCGCTCCGGAGGCGAACACGCGTGGCCGCGTGATCTTCTCCAGCATGATCGGCACCACCGTCGAGTTCTACGACTTCTACGCGTACGCCACCGCGTCGGTCCTGGTCTTCCCGGCGTTGTTCTTCCCGAATGCCACCAACATCAACGCGATCCTCAGCTCGTTTGCGATCTTCGGCGTCGCCTTCGTCGCCCGCCCCCTCGGCTCCGTGGTCTTCGGGCACTTCGGCGACAAGATCGGACGCAAGGGCACGCTGGTCGCCTCGCTGCTGACCATGGGCATCGCCACGTTCCTGATCGGCTTCCTGCCGGCGGCCACCGGCGGCTTCGTGGTGCTGGCCCCGCTGCTGCTGGTGCTCCTGCGCTTCGCCCAAGGCCTGGCCCTGGGTGGCGAATGGTCCGGCGCGGCCCTGCTGGCCACCGAGAACGCCCCGAAGAACAAGCGCGCCATCTACGGCACGTTCCCGCAGCTGGGCGCGCCGATCGGCTTCATCATCGCCAACCTCGTCTTCGTCGGCCTGCAGCTGGGCCTGAGCCCCGAGCAGTTCCAGGCGTGGGGCTGGCGCGTGCCGTTCATCCTCTCCGCCGTGCTGGTCGGCGTGGGCATCTACGTCCGCCTGAAGCTGGTCGAGTCCATCTCCTTCCAGAACGTGATCAAGCAGGAAAAGGTCGTCAAGTCCCCGGTCAAGCAGACCTTCCGCTTCCACTGGCGCCCCGTCCTGGCCGGCACGATCATCATGTTCGCCACCTACGTGCTGTTCTACCTGATGACCTCCTTCACGCTGACCTACGGCACCGCCGCGGCCACCGTCGACCAGGCCCGCGCTGCCGCCGAAGCCAAGGGCAAGGTCTTCGACGCCGCCGCCGAGGCGGCCTTCGTCCCGGGCCTGGGCGTGCCGCGCACCGAATTCCTCTGGATGCTGATCCTCGGCGTCGTGTTCTTCGGCATCTTCACCGTGGTCTCCGGCCCGCTGGCAGAGAAGTTCGGACGCCGCAAGTTCCTGCTCGGCGTCTCGGTGCTGATCCTGTTCTTCGGCGCCGCCTGGACCCTGATGTTCGGCCCCGGCACCGGTGCCGCCATGGTCGGGCTGATCATCGGCCTGTCCCTGATGGGCCTGACCTTCGGCCCGATGGCTGCCTACCTGCCCGAGCTGTTCCCGGCCAACGTGCGCTACACCGGGTCCGCGGTGGCCTACAACCTCTCCTCGGTCATCGGTGCCGCCCCGGCCTCGTTCGTGGCCATCGCCCTGTGGCAGGCCGGCGGGGGCAACACGGTGTGGGTGGGCGTCTACCTGGCCGCCGCCGCGGCGCTGACGATCATCGCGCTGCTGATGACCCGCGAGACCCGCGACCAGGACTTCGAGAACAACATCGCCTGACGCCGCGCCACGCACCACAGGCTGCGCAACGCACCACGGCCTGCCACCCGTCGAGGGTGGCAGGCCGTGGTGCGTTGCGGGCGCTGGCTCGGTGCAGGGACAGGCTAGTCCTGGATGCTGGCCAGGACCGCGCCCGCGGAGACGGTGTCACCGGCCACGGCGGACAGGCCGGAGATGGTGCCGGCACGGTGGGCAGTGAGCGGCTGCTCCATCTTCATCGCCTCGAGGAC
>DATNBS010000083.1:0-5465 GCA_035571895.1 Arthrobacter sp.
ACCAGACGGGCGTCCAGCAGCAACTGCAGACCAACACCGCGGCCGCGTCGATGGAGTTCGACGCGTTCCCGCCGGTGGGGGCCACGCCCGGCCTGGTGAACCAGATGAAGTCCGGGCTGACCCACAACATGAACCTGGGCCCGACCTACTCCACCAACCCCTACCTCGTCTACAACACGGTGTCGCCGAACAACAACAAGGCGCTGGAGAAGGTGGCGGTCCGGCAGGCGCTGTCCTACGGCATCAACCGGGCGCACCTGATCACCGACGCCGGCGGCCCGGTGCTCAGCCCGCCGCTGACGCATATCCTGCCCCCCGGCATCAACGGATCCCAGGATGTGCCGGCCGGTTACGACCCGTACCCGTACAACCCGACCAAGGCCAAGCAGATGCTGGCGGCCGCCGGGTACCCGAACGGGCTGTCCCTGACCTTGCTGTACCGCCCGTCCAGCTCGATCACGGCCAAGATGGCCACGACCCTTCAGGCCGACATGGCAAAGATCGGTGTCAAGATCAAGCTGCTGGGGGCCTCACCGGCGGACTACATTACGAAATACGTCATCGTCCCGTCCGTCGCGAAGCGCGGCGTGTGGGACATCACGTTCGCTGGCTGGGGCCCGGACTGGTACGGCGATGGCGCCCTGTCGTTCTTCAACCCGCTGTTCTCCGGCGCGCCCTCCTACCCGCCGGTGGGCAGCAACTTCGGCTTCTACAACAACCCCTCGGTGAACAGCCTGATCGCGCAGGGTGCCCAGGCCCCGACGGCGTCCGCGGCCGCCGCAATCTGGGGGAAGGCCGACCAGGCGGTCATGAAGGACGCGCCGATCTACCCGATCACCGACCCGCAGCAGCCGAACTATCACGCCAGCTACGTGCACAACGCGGTGTACGTTCCGGCGATCCAGCAGTTCGACCCGACCAATGTCTGGATGAGTTCCCCGGGGGGATGACGGCCGGCGGATAGGTGATCCCGCCAGGCGCCCCGCGGTGACTACCGGGGCGCCTGGCGTTGGATTACAGTCAGGGTGTCTGGGCTGCGCGAATACGTGCCGGCCGCCCGGGTAGAGAGGCACGGATCCGCGTGAAGGGTGGGTAGGGGTGGCGCTGCTCGAGGTTGACGACCTGCATGTGTCGTTCCCGACCCTGGACGGGGTCGTGCAGGCGGTGCGGGGGCTGTCGTTCCAGGTGGATGCCGGGCAGACGCTCGGCATTGTGGGAGAATCCGGCTCCGGCAAGAGCGTATCCACCCAGACGATCATGGGGCTGACCCGCGGGGCGAGGATCAGCGGGCGTGCCATGTTCGAGGGCCGGGACCTGCTCACGATGGACCGGGACGAGCTGCGAACGATACGCGGCGCGCAGATCGGCATGATCTTCCAGGATCCGCTGTCCAGCCTGCACCCCTACTACAAGGTCGGCTGGCAGATCGTGGAGATGATCCGCGAGCATGACCATCAGATCTCGAAGGCGAAGGCACACGCCAGGGCGGTGGAACTGCTCACCCTGGTGGGCATCCCGCAGGCGGACCGGAGGGTGGACGACTACCCCCACCAGTTCTCGGGCGGCATGCGGCAGCGGGCCATGATCGCGATGGCGATGGCGCTGAACCCGAAGCTGCTCATCGCCGATGAGCCCACCACCGCGCTCGACGTCACCGTCCAGGCCCAGGTGCTCCAGGTCATCCGCAATCTCCAGCAGGAGTTCGGCACCGCGGTGATCCTCATCACGCACGACCTCGGCGTCGTCGCGGACGTGGCCGACGAGGTGGAAGTGATGTACGCCGGGGCGGTGATGGAGAAGGCGGACCTGCAGACCACGTTCTACGCCAACCACCACCCGTACACCGAGGGACTGCTCCTGTCGCTGCCTGCCTACGGCGGCGGGGACCGGGAGCGACTCCATCCCATTCCCGGCCAGCCGCCCAGCTTGATCAACCTGCCGCCGGGCTGTCCCTTCCATCCGCGCTGTCCCTACGTCATGGACAGGTGCCGGACGGAGGTTCCCCCGCTGGCGGCGGTGGGGACCAGTGCGACCCACCTGTCCGCGTGCTGGCTTCCGCACGACGTGACCGCCCGTAACGAGGTGCGGCGCAAGGTCGTGGGCGAGCCGCTGCCGGCGCAGGCCGACGCGTGAGGGGTGAGCCGATGAGCGCGAGCACAGCAGCCACGCCACCGGTCGACGCGACCGATGCGGATGTCCTGCTGCGGGTGGAGAACGTCGTCAAGCATTTCCCGGTGCAGTCCGGGAAACTCTTCAACCGGGATCCGGCCGTCGTCCATGCCGTTGACGGGGTGAGCCTGTCGGTACGCCGCGGGGAGACCCTCGGGCTGGTCGGCGAGACCGGATGCGGCAAGTCCACCCTCGCCCGCTGCATCGTGCGGCTGCACGACCTCACCTCCGGCCGGGTCATCTTCGACGGCGACGACATCAGCACCCTGCCGCCGCGGCAGATGCGCCCGTACCGGCGCGAGATGCAGATGATCTTCCAGGACCCGTACGGGTCGCTCAACCCGCGCCGCCGGGTCGGATCGATCATCGGCGACCCGTTCGCCATCCATAAGACGGCGAGCGGCCAGGAGCGCAAGCGCCGCGTCCAGGAGGTCATGGAGCTCGTCGGGCTCAACCCCGAGCACTTCAACCGGTTCCCGGCCGAGTTCTCCGGCGGGCAGCGGCAGCGCATCGGCGTGGCCCGGGCGCTCGCGTTCCGGCCCAAGCTCATCGTCTGCGACGAGCCGGTGTCCGCGTTGGACGTGTCCATCCAGGCGCAGATCATCAACCTGCTGGCCGACCTGCAGGCCGAACTGGGCCTCACCTACATCTTCATCGCCCACGACCTGTCGGTCGTGCGGCACGTCAGCAACTCGGTCGCGGTCATGTACCTCGGCAAGGTCACCGAGCATGCACCGGTCGAGCAACTGTGGAACCATCCGCGGCACCCGTACACCGACGCACTGCTGTCGGCGGTGCCGCTCCCCGACCCGAACAAGTCCGCGCAACGTGAGCGGATCATCCTGGTCGGCGACGTGCCCTCGCCGATCGTCCCGCCCTCAGGCTGCCGGTTCCACCCACGCTGCCCCAAGGCACGCCAGGACTGCGTGGACCGGGATCCAGAACTTGAGCCGCGTCTCGGCGATGAGCCCGATCACCTGGCGGCCTGCCACTTCCCGGTCGAGGACGGGGAAGACATCTCCAAGTCCCGGCCGAGCCTGGCCGCCGCGGACCGCATCATCGAGACGGGCCTCCTGGGGGGATCCTGAGCATGCACGGGCCCGGGCGAAGGGAACAGCCATGAGTGCCAGCATGAACGCCGCTACCGCGCTGGCGGAGCCGACCGCTCCGGTCGCCGAAGGTGAGGCAGCCGCCAAGATCGAGGGTAAGAGCCCGTGGCGGCTCGGCATCGAGCGGCTGCGGCGTGACCGCGCGGCGATGATCTCCCTTGGCATCATCGTCGCCATCGTGCTCATCGCGATCTTCGCGCCGGTCATCGCCGCCATCGTCGGTCATGGCCCGAACCAGCAGTTCACCGCGCCGATCGGCCAGACCGCGGAGGGCCAGCCGGTTGGCCCGTCGACCACGTTCTGGATGGGCACCGACACCGTCGGCCGCGACGTCCTGGTGCGCATCGCCTACGGGGCCCGGATCTCGCTGATCGTCGGCCTCGTCGCCACGGTCCTCACGGTGACGATTGGCGCGATCGTCGGGCTGGCCTCGGCCTACTTCGGCGGCCTCACCGACTCGGTCCTGGCCCGGGTCATGGACTGGCTGCTCGCCGTTCCGTTCCTCCTGCTCGCGATCTCCCTGGTCAGCGTCATCGGGCCCGGGCTGACGGTTCTGATCATCGTCATCGGGTTCCTCGGCTGGGCCTCGGTCGGCCGGATCGTGCGCGGGCAGGTGCTGTCGATCAGGGAGAAAGAGTACGTCGAGGCGGCCCGGTCGCTGGGTGCGGGGCCGTGGCGGATCATGTTCATCGACATCCTGCCGAACGTGATCGCCCCGATCATCGTCTACACGAGCCTGCTGATCCCGGTGACGATCGTGGCCGAGGCGTCGCTGTCCTTCCTCGGCGTCGGCATCCCCCCGCCCACCGCGGACTGGGGACAGATGATCGCCGACTCGCAATCGGTGTACCAGTACGGGGCCTGGTGGTATCTGGTGTTCCCGAGCCTCGCGCTGCTGATCACCACCCTGGCGTTCAACATCTTCGGCGACGGCGTCCGGGACGCCTTCGACCCGCGCGGCGACCAGCTGTTCGTCTAGGAGTTCACGTGGCACGCTTCCTCGTCCGCCGTATCCTGCAGGGCATCTTCGTCATGTGGCTGGTCACTGTCGGGGTGTTCGTCATCTTCTACGTCGGCCCCGGCCCGGGGCAGGTCGCCCGCGCGCTGGCCGGGAAGTCGGCGACGCCGGCCACCGTGGCGGCGGTGTCGCACCGGCTCCTGCTCGACCAGCCGATCTGGGTGCAGTACTGGCATTTCCTGTGGCTGCTGCTGCACGGCAACCTCGGGTACTCCTTCTACCATGGCCAGTCGGTGAACTCCGTGCTCGCCGCGGCGTTCCCGATCACGCTTTCCCTGGTGCTCGGCGCGGCGATCCTGTGGGTCATCATCGGCGTGCTGACCGGGGTGCTCTCCGCGGTGCGGGCCCGGTCCTTCGCCGACCGCACGTTCACCGGCCTGGCCCTGTTCTTCTACTCGATGCCCACCTTCGTGCTCGGCCTGCTGTTCCTGTTGTTCTTCTATTACGAGCTCACCATCCATGGCATCCACGCGTTCCCCGGATCCGGGTACGTGTCGTTCACGACGAGCCCGTTCGAATGGTTCCGCAGCCTGATCCTGCCCTGGTTCACGCTCGCGCTCGTGTCCGCGGCCACCTATACCCGGCTGACCCGGGGGTCGATGCTGGACGTGATGGGGGAGGACTACATCCGCACCGCCCGGGCCAAAGGCCTGTCCGAGCGGCGGGTCATCTTCCGGCACTCGCTGCGCGCGGCGCTGACACCGATCGTCACCCAGTTCGGCCTGGATGTCGGGATCCTGCTCGGCGGGGCCATCATCACCGAGCAGGTCTTCGCCCTCCCCGGTCTCGGCTTCACCGCCGTGGAGGCGATCACCACGCAGGACCTGCCCATCATCATCGGCGTGGTCATCGTCGCCGCGGCCGCGGTCGTGGTGGCCAACATCGTGGTCGACGCGTTCTACGCCGTGCTCGACCCGCGGGTACGGCTGCACTGACCTGCGCCGCCGCCCGCCCGGCCGGGCCAGCGGGCGCGACCATGCCCGCCCCGCCGCCCGGCCCCGGGTGAGACCCGTCCCCGCATTTCCCTTCACCCCTTAGAGTCAGGAACGTGACGTTGGTCCTTCTGGTACGCCACGGCCTGACCGCAGGCACGGGAACCGTTCTCACGGGCAGGACTCCGGGCATCCCCCTCGACGGCCGGGGCCGTGAGCAGGCGGCCGCGCTGGCGG
>DATNBS010000084.1:0-3361 GCA_035571895.1 Arthrobacter sp.
CTGGCGGAATCCTTCGTCCGGGCGCTGGTCACCAATGCCGGCGAAGAACGGGGCCATCCGCGCCTGCCACCTTGTGTTCACGCCGGCCTGCTCCATCCGCTGGCGTGCCGCGTCGAAGTCATCGGTCTCCAGGTATCCGATCACTAGGCCGTCGTCGTCGAGGAAGAGGGTGTAGTTGGCCCACCCTGCCTCCCGCAGCGCGGCCGTCATCTCGGGCCAGACCTCGCGGTGGGCGGCCCGGTACTCCGCCAGCCGGTCCGGCCGGACCCGGGCCAGGAAACAGACACGTTGCATGGTGCGGGCTCCCTTCTGCGGCTCCAGGACTCCGCCCGGTGCCCGCGTGCGGAGGAGGGCTGGCGGGGCAGGTGGAGGGCTGCCCCGCCAGCCATCGGGCATCAGAAGTTGAACTGGTTGATGTTGGCCTTGGTGAACACGAACGGCGGGCCGAGCAGGATGGCGTGGCCCGCGCCGACGGTGTACTTGCCGAGCTTGCCCGCGGTGAACGACTGCCCGGCCGCGTTAGTGATCTTCTTCGAGGCGAGGTTGACCGCGGCGTAGGCGGCGAGGTAGCCGAGGTTGGCCGGGTTCCACAGCTCGAAGGCCTGGACGGTGCCGTCCGCGACGTACCTCTTCAGCGAGTTGGGAGTGCCCAAGCCGGTCACCGCGACCTTGCCCTTGTACTTCGGCGAGTCGACCACCTGGGCCGCGGCCAGGATGCCGACGGTCGTCGGGGAGATGATGCCCTTGAGGCTCGGGTGCTGCTGCAGCAGGCCCTGGGTGACCTGGGTCGCGGTCGTCGGGTCGTCGTTGCCGTAGACGATGCTCACCAGGTGCATCTTCGGGTATTTCTTCAGTTCCTGCTTCATGTAGCCGATCCAGGCGTTCTGGTTCGGCGCGGACGCCGCGGCGGAGACGATACCGATGTCACCGGTGTCGTGGATCTCCTTGGCGAGCAGGTCCACCTCGCTGGTCCCGATCTGCGCCGTGGACGCCTGGTTCACGAACAGGTCCCGGCAGGACGGTGCGTCCGAGTCGTACATGACCACGGTGATGCCCTTGGCCATCGCGGAGTTCAGCGTGGGGCACAGCGCCGACGGGTCGGTGGCCGACACGATGAGGATGTTGGCGCCCTTGGTGATGGCCGACTGGATCGCCGGGATCTGCGAGGCGGGGGTCGCGGCGGTGCCACTGGTCTCGGTGCCGGTCTCCCCGAGCGCCTGGAGCGCGGCCAGCGCCCCACCGGACTTCACGCTGTCCGAGGTGGTGAAGTAGGGGTTGCCGAGGTTCTTCGGGATGACGAAGACCTTCAGCCCCGTCTTCAGCCCGCCCGCCCCGGTCGAGCCCGAGGACGACGACGGGGTGGAACTGCTGGAGGAACTGCTGCAGGCGGCGAGGACGGAGCACGCCACCAGCAGCACGGCGGGACCCGAGAGTGCCCGTCTGAGGGAACGGCCCATAACTGAATCCTTTCAACTCTGAGGTGAAAAAACCAATACGGGGTGGCCGGCGAGTCAGTCATGGCTGACCTCCGAGGTCGGGCTCCCGGCCCTGAGCAGCGCGCGGGCCCGGGCAACGACGGGCGCCGCGTTCGGCACGAAGACGCTGACGAGCAGCAGGCCGCCGATGACGATGCCGATGGCCTCCTGGTTGAAGTTGGTGAGCAGCAGCGCCCCCTGCAGGCCGGCCAGGGCTATCACGGCGAGCACCACCCCGCCGATCGAGCCCTTGCCGCCGAAGATGGAGACCCCGCCGAGGAGGACGATCGCGACCACGTTGAGCTCCGCGCCGACGCCGTTGTTCTGCACCGCGGTGGCGAGGCGGAACGTCCACAACACCCCGGCGAGCGCGCAGACCAGCCCGGAGGTCATGAACAGCATGGTCTTGACGCGCTTGACCCGGATTCCGGCGAACAGCGCCGCCTCGGTGCCGGCGCCCATGGCGTAGATGGACCGGCCGGTGGCCGTGGCGTGCAGCACCACGCCGAAGATCACCGCGAGCACCACGAAGATCGCGACGGACCAGGGGATGTTCGTGTGCGGGACCGCGGTGACGCCGATGGAGGTGTAGGCGGCGGGGAAGCTGGAGATCGTGTTCGAGCCCAGGATGATCAGCGCGATGCCCCGGTAGAGCGCCAGCGTGCCGATGGTCACCGCGAGCGAGGGCAGCCCGAGCCTGGTCACCAGCAGGCCGTTGAACAGGCCAGCGGCCAGGCCGAGCAGCACCAGGACGGCGAAGATGGCCAGCATCGGCCAGTGCTTGGCCCACAGGAACCCGAGCAGCGCGCTCGACATGCCCAGGGTGGACGCGACCGACAGGTCGATCTCGCCACTGATGATGATGAGCGTCATGGGCAGCGCCATGATCGCTATCTCCCCCGAGGTCACCTCCATGTTGAAGATGTTTCCGCTGGTCAGGAACTGAGCGGAGGTGCTGGCTCCGAAGATCAGGATGGCAAGGACGCCCACGGCGAGGCCGGTCTCCCAGCGCATCGCCCCACGCATGACCGTGCGCACTGTTGGTTCTGACCCCACCACCCCGCGCTCTGCTGGTTCTGACCCCGCCACCCCGCCCAAGGCGGGCCCGGGCCTGCCCCGGTCAGGTGCCGACACCGGAACTCCTTCGTCGCAGGGCGGCCGCCAGCCGCACCGAGATCAGCCGGTCCAGTGCGATGGCCACCAGCAGCAGGAAGCCCGCGATCGCCTGGTCCCAGAACGGCGAGATGCCGAGCACGTACAGCGCCGAGTTGATCGTGTTGAGCAGCAGCGCGCCGATCGCTGCGCCTACGGCGCTGCCGCTGCCGCCGAAGATCGCCACACCGCCGACCACGACCGCGGCGATCACCTGCAACTCGTAGCCGGTGCCCGCCGTGGAGTCGATGGTCTGGTACTGCGCGGCCCAGAGCACCCCGGCCACCCCGGCGATCGCCCCGCTGACCGCGAACGCGGTGAACACCCGCCTGCCGACCGGGATGCCGGCCAGCCGGGCGGCCTCCGGGTTGGACCCGATCGCGTACAGTTCCCTGCCCGACCGGAACGAGCGCAGGTAGTACGCGCCAGCCCCGACCACCACGGCGACCGCGATGGCCAGGTACGGGACCCCGAGCACGTTGGCCTTGGGGATCTGGATGAAGGCGTTCGGCAGGGTCTGCGCGACGACCTCGTTCCCGCCGACGATGAGGATGTCGATGCCGCGGATGATGTACAGGGTGGCGAGCGTGACGACGAGGCTGGGCACCTTGCCGAGGGACACCATGAGCCCGTTGGCGACGCCGCAGGCCAGGCCGATGCCGAGGCCGGCCAGGAACACCACCGGTATCGGGATGCCGTGGTGCGCGCCGAACATTCTCGCCGACAGGTAGGCC
>DATNBS010000085.1:0-18414 GCA_035571895.1 Arthrobacter sp.
TGGCTGGACCGCCGGCTGATGCCCGGGGAGGACACCGACCGGATCCGCGAGGAGCTGCTGGAGCGGATCTCCGCCGCGGGCATCATCGGCGACGGGATCTCCGTCTCCGCCCGGACCACCATGGAGATGCCCGGATTCCGCACCGAGCCGGACCACCCGCTGGTCACCGCCGCCACGGCGGCCCTGGCCGAGGCCGGCGTCGCCACGCGCGTCACCGGCTGGACCGCCTCCTGCGACGGGGGCTTCATCGCCCGGGACCTGGGCATCCCCACCATCGTCCTCGGCCCGGGCGAACTCAACGAGCAGGCACACCAACCCAACGAGTCGGTCCGCGTCTCCGAACTGGACGCCGCCACCCGCGCGTATGCCATGCTGGTCACCACATTGTTGGGCTGCGACGACGACGGCGCATCCGGCGCCTCGGGCCGCGACCCCCTTCCGGAAGGCGAACGAGCATGAGCGAACACCCCGGACCATCGGGCCCGACAACAGTGGAGGACCCCAACGCACCGGGGGCCGAGCCGCAATCCGCGGAGGCCAAGGGGAACCTGCGCCGGTCCATCCTCGGCTCGGCCCTGGGCAACGCCGTCGAATGGTTCGACTACGGCGTGTACGGGTACCTGACGATCTACATGGCGGTGGCCTTCTTCGGCTCCGAGGAGGGCGATGGCGGGCTCGGCGTCACGTTGACCCTGGCCACGCTGGCGATCTCCTTCCTGGTCCGCCCGCTCGGCGGACTCGTGCTGGGACCGCTGGGCGACCGGTTCGGCCGGCAGAAGGTCATGGTGTGGACGGTGACCATGATGACGGTGGCCACCGGCGCCATCGGCCTGCTGCCCACGATCCAGACCATCGGGCTGGCCGCACCGGCCCTGCTGCTGGTCTGCCGCATGGTCCAGGGCTTCTCCGCCGGCGGCGAGTACGGCGGCGCCGCGGTCTACATGGCCGAAAGCGCCCCGGACCAGCGCCGCGGATTCCTGGGCTCGTTCCTGGAATTCGGCACCACGGTGGGCTTCATCCTCGCGGCCATCGTCTGCACCACGCTCATCACGATCGTCGGCGACGACGGCATGACCGCCGGATGGTGGCGCCTGCCGTTCCTGCTGACCATCCCGCTGGGCATGACCGCCCTGTACATCAGGACCCGCCTGGGCGAGCCGAAGGTCTTCTCGGAGGCGGCCGGCGAGAACGAGATCACCAAGACCCCGATCCGGGACACCATCCGCTCCCAGTGGCGGCAGATCCTCATCGTGATGGGGTTCGTGGTCCTGCTCAACGTGGCCTTCTACCTCATCCTGGGCTACATGCCCACCTACCTGAGCGGCCAGCTGGGCCACAGCACCGCCCAGGGGAACTGGATGCTGGTGGCGATCATGGCCATCATGCTGCTGGTCATCCCGTTCATGGGCTCGCTCTCGGACCGGATCGGACGCAAGACGCTGCTGCTGACGGCCGCCGGTGGCTACACGCTGCTCTCGGTGCCGGCCATGATGCTGCTGGGCGTGCCCAACCTGGTGGTCCAGTTCGTCGGCCTGGCGGTGCTCGGCGTCCTGCTGGTCATCCTGGTGTCCTCGGTGTCCTCGACGCTGCCCGCGTTGTTCCCCACCGCGGTCCGCTACACCGGCTTCGCGATCGCCTACAACTTCTCGACGGCGTTCTTCGCCGGCCCCTCGCAGACGCTGACCAACCAGCTGATCGAGTCCACCGGAAACGTGCTGGTGCCGGGCTGGTACATGACCATTGCCGGGATCATCGGCTTCGTGTCCATCCTGTGCATGCGCGAGACCGCCCAGTCCTCGCTGCGCGGCGAGACGTTGCCCGGTGAAGCGCGCTCGACCGGATGGCCCGCGCGCCACTGGGTCGGCGAAAACCGGGCCAAGGCCGACGCCGGTAAGGCCATGGCCGGCTGACGGTTGCAGCCGGAAACGGAGGGAGCGGACGCCGACGAGGCGTGCGCTCCCTCCGTCGTTGCGGCCCGCGGAGCCCGCGGAGCCCGCGGTTTCCCTGCGGCCCCCACACATGTCCGGGTTTCTGCCGGTTCGACCGGAGGAAACCCGTGAAGGCCCGGACATCTGTCCCGGTGTCCCCGCGAGGAGGGCCGGGCCTGTGGATAAGCTCGGCAACGCCGCCGTGGAATCGCCACACTGGAATAGTGCCCCATGCATCACCTTTTCCACCGCGGTTGGCCGGACGCCTCTTCACCCTGGAGCAGGCACGGGCCGAAGGTGTCTCGGCGTCCCGCCTGCACGCAGCGGACGTGCGCCCGATCGCCCGGTGCCTGTACGCACACGGGCTCGACGGTCCACCGTGCGAGGCGGCAGTCGTCGCCGGGTTGAACCTGCTGCATCCAACCACGTGCGCTTCCCACGCGACCGCGGCCAGACTCCTCGGGCTGTACCTGCCCCGCAGGATCGCCGCGGAAACGGACATCCACCTCTCCCGGCACCGCCGCCTGCCACCGCTCGATCTCCGCGGCATCGTCAACCACCGCACCCCCATCACCGCCGACGATGTGCTGGTGCTCCGGGCACCCCCACAGGCGCCACCGGGCTCCCACCTGCAGGTCATCGCCCATGAACGGACCTGGCTGGAGATGGCCGCGCGCCTGACGGTGACGGACCTGGTGGTGATGGGCGACCAGCTGCTTCGCCTGCCCCGTCCCGGGCTCGAGCGGCGCAACGCGCCCCTGGCCACCCGCGAAACGATTGCCGCAGCCATCAAGGAACACCCCCAGACTCCCGGTATCGGCCGAGTTCGCGCGGCCTTCGAAAGAATGCGGGTGGGGGCTGATTCGCCGGCGGAAACGCGATTGCGGCTCGCGATCAGTGCGGCGGGCCTGCCCGAACCGGAGCTCCAGGTGCGGCTCGATCCGGCCGACCGCTACTCGCCGGCCTCCGACCTGGGCTACCGGCAAGCCAAGGTGGCCCTCCAGTACGACGGCTACCACCACCGCTCACCGGAGCAACTGGCCATCGACAACCGACGGGACCTCGCCTTCACACAGGCCGGGTGGACGTACCTGAAGTTCGACTGGCAGGATGCACGGACCGGCTTCGACCGCGCCATCGTCCTCGTGCGCCAGGCGTTGGGCGCCTCCCGAGGGAGTGCGTGAGTGACGCGGGTCCCCGAGACCATCGTGGTCGCGACCGCGCCGGCGCGGCTTCGTGGCCGGGGCGGGTCAGGAGGCGGCGCCCGCTGCGGGATGGGTGCCGGTGATGGGATCCAGCAACTGGGCGATGGCGCTGTCCATGTGGTCGGCCAACGCCTTGTGCAGCTCGGGCACGTTCGCCTCCAAGATGGCCCGGGCAATGCGGCGGTGCTCCGCCACCCGGTCCGCCAGTGAATACTCCGCCTGCTCCAGCGCGGCCAGGCACATCCGCGTCTCGGTGACGAGCGTGCGGTGGACGCGGCTGAGCCGCTGGCTGCGGGCCAGGCGGACCATTGCCTCATGGAAGGAGATGTCGACCTGGCTCACCTCGGCCGGATCGGCGTGGGCGTCCAAGGCGGCCATCTGCTCGACGATGCCCATCAGCTCGGCGCCGGCCTCGCGATGGGAGTGGTCGACCTCGATGATCTTCAGGGCAGCACCCCGCTCGACGGCGGTGCGCGTGAGGTAGATGTCGGAGATGTCGGCGGGGGTCGGGTCGACGACGAAGAGCCCGCGGTTGCGGATGCTGATGAGCAGGCCCTCCTGGGTCAACCGCTGCATGGCCTCGCGCAATGGCCCGCGGCTGACGCCCAACCGGCCGGCCAGGTCCGCTTCGCCCAGCTGGGTCCCGGGTGCGAACTCGCCGTTGCCGATGGCGGTGCGGATCTTGCGGGCGATGATCGCCGGAGTGGATTCCTGCTGGAGCGGCTCGAGGCTCGAGGCTGCCATCGGACGGTCCTCCCTGCTATGAATTGTCCGGATGCAGACAATCCTACAACCTGGAACGCCCGTGCGGGGCGGTTCGGGCAACGAGATTAGACTGGTCCTGCCGCCCGTCTGGGCCGGTGCCGCAGGAGAAGCGAAGGGAAGGGCCCGTCGATGGCCGCCACGGATCCACTGGCCTTGGAGGGGCAGGTCTGCTTTGCCCTGGCCGCAGCCTCGCGTTCGGTGATCGCAGCCTACCGACCCGTTCTGGAGCCGCTTCACCTGACGCACCCCCAGTACCTGGTGATGCTGGCCCTCTGGGAGCGCACGCCCCTGTCACTGAAGGAGGTCAGCCGGTTGCTGCGCCTCGATCCCGGGACCCTGTCGCCGTTGGCCAAGAGGCTCGAGGCGCTGGGCTACATCGAGCGGCACCGCGACGCCCACGATGGCCGCACCCTGTGCATCACGTTGACCGAACGCGGGCGGGAACTGCGGGCCGAGGCCGAAAAGGTCCCCCGCCAGATGAAGGAGCGGCTCGGCCTGGACACCGAGGACCTCGTCGCCCTGCATGCCACGATGACCAAGCTGCTCACCGCGACCGACCGGCTGGACTGAGGACCGCGGTCGTCAGAAGTCGGCCGCTGTGGCCTTGACCTCTTGGGGTGCCTCGGTGCCGCGGGCCTCGTGCGCACGCAGCACGCGGATTGCACGTTCGCGCTTCAGCCGCTCCTTGGGATCGTTGTGCGGCAACTGGTCCGCCGGGCCCATGACGAAGAAGCCCAGGAACTGCAGCCACCACCGCACCCGGTATCCGAAGCTCAGCCCGGTCGTGTCCTTGACGATGGGCAACGGCTTGTGGCTCATGGCATTCCTTGGGTTCTGGGTCCCGGACGGGACCGACGCGAAGACGTCCGGGGGCCCGGCTCTCTGACACCCATTCTAGCCAACTACTTTGCGCACCAACTAACCGCGCGGGCAGATTCGGCCGGAAGCGGATAATGGAGGTCATGCCCACCGACCTGACCCACTTGCCCGAGGACGCCTGGCTCCCGCGCGCCGCGGCCCACCGGAAGCGGGTCGCCCGTTTCGCGGACCCGTTCCTCGAGCGCCGGTCTGCCGGACGCAGGCATCCGGTGGAGGACTTCCTGTTCACCTACTACACCGAAAAGCCCGGGCGGCTGCAGCGCTGGAACCCGGGTGCCGGCGTCGTGCTCTACGGGGACGCGGCTGCCGAACGGCTCGCCTGGAAGCACCACCGTCCCGAGGGCGATGGCGTGGTGTTCGACGCCACGGCGTTCGTGGCCGAACGGCGGCGGACGGTCGAGTACGCGCGCTCGATCCTGGCCGGGGCAGCGGCGAATCCCGCCCGGTTCTCCTGCTTCGGGCTGCACGAGTGGGCCATGGCGTACCGCTCGGAGGAGAACGGCATCCGCCACGACTACCTGCCGTTGCGGCTCGGGGCCGCGGGGACCGACGCGGTCGTGGAGGGCCACCGGATCCGCTGCACCCACATCGACGCGTTCCGCTTCTACACCCCGCAAGCCGTGCCCTTGAACGAACTGCGCCCCACGCGCGAGACCCAGGCGGCGATGGACCAGCCCGGCTGCCTGCACGCGAACATGGACCTGTACAAGTGGGCCTACAAGCTCTCCGCCGCGGTGCCCGCCGACCTGCTGCTGGCTACGTTCGAGTTGGCCTGGGAGATCCGGACGATGGACATGCGCGCCTCCCCCTACGAGCTGGACGATTGGGGCTACACGCCGATCCGCATCGAAACTCCCGAGGGCAAAGCCGAGTACGTGGAGCTGCAGAAGGACTTCGCCGACCGCTCGGCCGTGTTGCGCGGCAAGCTGCTGGACATCGCCGAGCGGCTGCTCCAGGCCTAGGACACCCGGCCGCGGCGACGGAAGCGGGCGCCGCGCCGCGCAACATCCCCTCCGGGTCCCTGCGTGGAAACCCGTTCCCGCGACAGGGTGCAATTTTGCACGCCTGCTGTGGAAATTCGTTGCTTGTCGGCCTCTTATCGCGGTGGCTAGGGTCGGTCGGGAGAGCTGCACCACCCCGCTCACGTCCCGTCCCCGTTGAAAGGCCGAACCATGCGCTCGATCATCGTTCCAAGGACCGGAGGCCCCGAGGTCTATGCGATCGAGGACACCGAGCGTCCCCTTCCGGGTTCCGGCCAGGTCGCGGTGGACCTGAGCGTTTCCGGGGTCAACTACCTGGACGCCACCCAACGCAAGGGGGCGACGCCGCTGGCACCGCCGTTTGCCGCCGGCGTCGAGGGAGCGGGCACGATCACCCGGATCGGGGAAGGCGTCGAGGGGTTTGCGATCGGGCAGCGGGTGGGATGGCTGGCCGGTGGACAGGGCAGCTTCTCCGACGCGGTTGCCGTTGAAGCGGACAAGCTCGTTGCCCTGCCGGACGACATCGACGACGAAACCGCTGTGGCAGCTTTGATGCAGGGCATCACCGCCCACTACCTCACCACCGACACCTACCCGATCAAGCAGGGCGACCGCGTCCTGGTCCACGCCGCGGCAGGCGGGCTGGGCCAGCTGCTGGTCCAGCTGGCGGCGCAGACGGGGGCAACGGTGTACGGCACCGTATCCACTGCGGAGAAAGCCGGGATCGCCCGCAGCCGCGGTGCCGAGCAGGTGCTGGGCTACGGCGATTTCGCCGACCGCATCCACGAGCTGACCGGAGGGGAGGGCGTCGGGGTGGTGTACGACGGCATCGGTGCCGACACCTTCGAGGGCAGCCTGGCCGCCCTGGGGATCCGCGGGATGCTCGTCTGCCTGGGCAACGCCAGCGGTCCGACGCCCCCACTGGATATCGCGTCCTTGAATTCGGGCGGCTCGCTGTACGTCACCCGGCCCACCGTGGCCCACCACATCCGGACCCCCGGGGAATTGCGCCGCCGCGCCGAGGACGTCTTTGGATGGATCCGCGCCGGACGGCTCAGCGTGTCGATCGGCCAGCGCTACCCCGTTGAACAGGTCGCCACGGCGTTCCGGGAACTGGAATCCCGGCGAACCGTCGGCAAGACCCTGCTGCTGCACCACCCCTGATCCGCCGGCCCCGGCACATCAACCGGCGGAAGAAGGGCCTGCTTCCATGGACTCCTGCACGCAAAAGTGGAAGATTCGCCCTAAGGACCGATGACCATCGACCACCACCGGGGGTGCACCACGAGATGAACCGAACCAGCCACCGCGGCCCACATGCCCTGTCCGCCGTCGCGGCCACCGCCCTTGCCCTGCTGGCCCTGAGCGGATGCGCCGGGGAGGGAGACGGATCCGGCAGCACGTCCCCTCCTGCTTCCTCCGTCGAGACTGCCCCCGCCACCCCACCGGCGGCCAGCGATCCCGCAGCCGGCCCCGCCGAGGGGGCGGATGCCGACCTGTCGATCACCCTCACATCCAACGGGAAGGACGCCACGGACCGCTACAAGCTGGTGTGCGTCAACGGCGCCCCCGGCCAGGGGACCGAGCATCCGCAGGCCGCCGCCGCTTGCACCTTCCTCAGTGGCCCCGGCAAGTCGGTGTTGACCGGCACCCCCGACAAGAGCGCCCAGTGCACGCAGGAATCGGCCGGGCCGCAGACCGCCATCGTGGAGGGGACGCTGAACGGCACGTCGGTTCAGCGTGGGTTCGCGCTCACGGATGGCTGCAAGATCGACACCTGGAAGTCGGCCGAGGCCCTCCTCGGGCGCGGGACGTCCAGCGGGGCGCAGTAGCCGGCGACAGATCCTCAGCCGCCGGTCGAGTAGCGGTGCTCCGGCCGGCCGCGGCTGCCGTAGCGCAGGTCCAACCGCAGGGATCCGGCCTGCGCCAACTGCGCGAGGTAGCGCTGGGCGGTGGCCCGCGAGATGCCCACGGCCTGGGCGACCTGCATCACGGTGGCCTCCCCGACCTCGGTGACTGCCGCCAACACGGCGGCCTCCGTGGCCGCCCCCGATGATGCGGCTGCCGGTTCGTCGGCCACCAGCAAGGCCCGCTGGCCGCGGTCGATCCCCGCCTGGTCCAGGTACTCCGCGGCATCGAGTTGGCGGCGGTAGCGGGCGTACCCGCGCAGTTTCGCCGTGAGCACCTTCGGGTCGAAGGGCTTGAGCAGGTAGGCCAGCGCGCCGCGCCGGAACGCGGTGGCGACCGTCGGTGCCTCGGCGGCTGCGCTGAGCACGAAGGCGTCCACGTCCAGGACCTGCAGCAGGTCCAGCCCCGAGCCCTGGGGCAGGTAGACATCGAGCAGGAGCAGGTCGGGCCGGTGCTCGGCCACGGCCTTCGGGACCATCCGGGCGTCGTGGACCGGGGGCAGTGCCATGAACCCTGGCACGGCGTCGACGTAGCCCGCATGCAGCGTGGCGACATGGAAGTCGTCGTCGACGATGAGCACGCGCAGGTCGTTCCGGGACTCGGTCATGGGGTTCCTTTCGCTGGGCGGTGTCCGGAGGAGGGTGGTGGGTCGTCCAGGACGCCGGGCAGGCGGGCGGCGAAGACCGCCCCGGCACCGGACTCGGCGCCTCCGGCGTCGGCGACCCACAGGTCCCCGCCGATGAGCCGCGCCAGTCGCCGGGCCAAGCCGAGGCCGACCCCGTGGCCATGCGCGTCGGCCTCTCCCCCGGCCCGCGTGGTGGCGCCCTCGGCGAAGACATCCATGCCGGGGACCAGGCCGCCCCCGGAGTCCGCGACGGCCAGGTGCAGCGTGGCACCTTCGCTGAGCAGGTCCACCTCGACCCAGCGGGACGGGGCAGCCTCCGCCACCGGGGCCGTGACGGCCGCCTCGAGGGCGTTGTCGATGAGGTTGCCCAGGATGGCGGTGACGTCCTGGGCCTCGGCCAGCGTCCCAAACAAGGCGGTGGCCTCCCCCACGCGCAGGGCGACGCCGCGTTCGTGGGCCTGGATGCCCTTGGCCCCGATGAACGCCCGCAGGTAGGGGTCGGTGACGGAAGCGATGTTGGCCACCGGTTCGCGCACCGGCCCCGAGTCGATGATCTGCCCGACGTAGTCGCCGGCCCGTTCGGCCTCGCCGTGCGCCAGCAACCCGGAGATGGTGTGCAGCCGGTTGGCGAATTCGTGGCGCTGGGCGCGCAGGGCCGCGGCCATGGTCTCCACGGCGTTGAGCCGGCTGCCCAGTTCCTCCAAGGTGGTCAGGTCGCGCAGCATGGCCACCTGGCCCAGGCTGGTCCCCTCGCGCGAGACCTCGTGGACCACCGCGCGCACGACCCGTTCCGGCAAGTCGAGGCGGACCGGCGCCCCGGCCTCGGGGGCATCCCCGCGCACCGCGGCGATGGCCGCCACCAGCTTCTCGGGCAACGCCGCCTCGGCGTAGGGCAGGCCCACGATGTCCCCCTCCTGCGCACGCCGCGGCAGGTCGAGCATCAGCCGGGCCGACTTGTTGCGCAGGCTGATCCTGCCGTCCGGCCCGATGCCGATCACCCCGTCGTCGACGCCGTAGAGCACCGCTTCCTGGTCGCGGACCAGCTGGGCCATCTCCTCGGGCTCCAGCCCCAGCGTGACCTTGCGCAGCCAGCGCACCAGTGTGGCCGCGGCGATGCCCGCCAGGACCAGGGCCGCCACCCCGACCAGCAGGACGGACAGGACCGCCTGGCGCACCTGCCGCGAGACGGTCTCCACCGCGACGCCGGTGCTCACCTCGCCGATGACGGTGCCGCCATCGCCGAAGACCGGGACCTTCGCCCGCACGGACTCGCCCAGGGTGCCGTGCTCGCGGGCCACGAACTCGTGCCCGTTCAAGGCCACCGGATCGGTGCTGACCGGCCGGCCGAGTTCGTCCGGGTTGGGGTGCGACAGGCGGATCCCGAGGTCGTTGGTGACCACGACGAACAGGGCACCGGTGCGCGCCCGGGCGGCTTCGGCGTCGCGTTGGAGGGGGCCGGCGGCGAGGGCGCCGGGATCCGGGGTGCGCTGCCCGTCCAGGCGGGCGACCTGCTGGCGCAGGCTCGAATCGGCCGCGAGCGTCCGGGCGATGCCGAGGGCCTGCTGTTCGGCCTGGTCGTTGACGCGTTCTACGGTCAGGAACGCGACGGTGCCGACGGAGAGCAGCACGATCCCGGCGACGACGGCGAAGAGCACCGCCATCATGCGGGCGGTGAAGGTGCCGGCGACCGCGCGTTCTGGACTCACCCCTCCAGTGTAGGAGCGTTGTGAGCACAAAGCGCATTATTGGCCCAATGGGCAGATCCCCGGGCAATAAGCACAAACGCACGTTCCGCGCGTCACATCCATAGCGTGGTCTGGCACACACCGTGGTGGTCCGCACCACGCCCCGCAGATTTCGGAAGACCCGGCACCTCGCCGTTGAGGAGAATCCATGCTTGTCATACTCGGGTTCCTGATGGTCGCCACCTTCATGGCGCTCATCATGACCAAACGCCTGACGCCCCTGCTGGCGCTGATCATCGTCCCCACCGCTTTCGGCCTCTTCGCCGGGGCCGGCGTCGGCATCGGGGACATGGTGATGGACGCGGTGAAGGACATGTCCTCCACCGCCGCCCTGTTGATGTTCGCGATCATCTACTTCGGCCTGATGATCGACGTCGGCCTGTTCGACAAGCTCGTGACCCTCATCGTGCGCATCGCCGGGCACGATCCGGCCAAGGTCGTCGTGGGCACCATGATCCTGACCGCCCTGATCTCGCTGGACGGGGACGGCTCCACCACCTTCATCGTGGTCACCGCTGCCCTGCTGCCGGTCTACCAGCGCCTGGGCCTGAGCCCGGTCGTGCTGACCTGCGTGGCCGGCCTGACCAACGGCACCCTGAACATCGTCCCCTGGGGCGGGCCCACGGCCCGCGCCGCCGCGGCCCTGAAGGTCGACGCCACCGACATCTTCGTGCCCATGCTGCCCTCGCTGGGCATCGGCCTGCTGGTCGTCTTCGCCTTCGCCGTGCTGATGGGCCGCTCCGAGCGCCGCCGCCTGGCCCGGATCGACCCGGAACGCTGGGGCCGCGGGGCCTCCCGCGCGGGCTCCGGCTCCGGGTCGGGCTCCGGCTCCGGCTCACCGCGCACCGGCGGCTCTCCCGCCGCGGGCGGTACCTCCCCCCGGAACGACGGCGGGAAGCTCGCCCTGCTCGAGCGCGCCGAGGCAGAGGAAGCCGTCGCCGGCGGCCTGGCCGACACCGCGCTGGACCCGCACCGCCCCACCCTGCGCCCGAAGCTGTTCTGGTTCAACCTCGTGCTGACCGTGGCCATCATGGTCCTGCTCGTCGTGGACATCGTGCCCCTGCCCTACCTGTTCATGGTCGGCAGCGCAATCGCCCTGGTGGTCAACTTCCCGCGGATCTCCGACCAGGCCAAGATGGTCGCCTCGCACTCCTCGTCGGTCATCGCCGTCGTGTCCATGGTGCTGGCCGCCGCCGTGCTGACCGGGGTGCTCTCCGGCACCGGCATGGTCGACGCGATGGCCGCCTGGCTGGTGGACGTCATCCCCACGAGCATGGGCCCCTACATGGCCATCGTCACCGGGTTGATCAGCATCCCGGCGACGTTCCTGATGAGCAACGACGCGTTCTACTTCGGCCTGCTGCCGGTGCTGACCGAGACCGGGGCCCACTTCGGCATCCCCGCCGTGGACATGGCCCGCGCCTCGATCACCGGCCAGCCGGTGCACATGCAGTCCCCGCTGGTCCCGGCCATCCTGCTGCTGGTCTCGTTGGCCGGCGTGGACCTGGGCGAGCACCACAAGAAGGTCCTCTGGCGGGCCCTGGTGGTCGCGCTGGTCATGCTCGCCGTCGGCGTCGTCGTCGGCGCCATCGGCATCGGCTAGGAAACCAGGACACCTGAAAGGACCAGTACGATGACCGATTTCTACAGCACCACCGCCCCCGTCGCCGCGCGTGAATTCGTGGTCGCCGAGTCGCCCGACGTCGACGCGGCCGGTGCAGCGATCGTCGTGGCCTGCCTGCCGGGCAACTCCGGCCAGGCGGTGCTCGAGGAGGCCGTGCGCGAATCCGTCTACCGCGGATCCCGCACCGTCCCGGCGGCCCTGCACGTGGTCAGCTACCGCTCGGATGCCGCCGCGGCACCGGGCCAGTCGGAGAAGGCCGACGCCGATGCCATCGGCGCCCAGCTGGCCGAGGCCGGCATCGAGTACCGCGTCTACCGTGCCGGGACCGAACCGGCGGAGCAGCTGCTCGGTCTGGTGGAGTCCACCGGGGCGGAATTGGTGGCCATCTCCGTGCGCCGGCGTTCCCCGATGATGAAGCTGTTCCTGGGATCCGTGGCCCAGCAGCTCATCCTCGACGCTCCCTGCCCGGTGCTCACCGTCAAGTAACAGGCCAGGCACGCACCACTCACGAGGGGCATCCGAGCGCACCGCGTTCGGGTGCCCCGGGCGCGTTCGGCACCGGGACCAGGCGGCTGAGAGCCCTGGGAACCGCCAGCGGATGCTCCTGCAGATCCAGCCGGCGCGTCCCGCACTCCCCGCAACGTACATAGACGACCAGGCCGGACGAGGTGGAATGTGTCGACTCCACCTGCCAGCCGTGCTCGCGTCCTACCGCCGGCTGCTCCATGTCGGGTCGTTCCGCTGCTGTGCGTGTGTCCATGGGACCACCATGATGTAATGCCCTTATGCAACTCAACCCTTACGGCGAATATGCGGTTCTCCTGGCTGCATCACTGGCCAACGACTGGCCGGCACAACGCCAGGGGATCGACGACCGCATGCGCGCATGCGGCATGACGATGGCATTCCCCGAGCACCACGCAGACCATCCGCGCACACGGCGGGTCATCGACGACTGGCTGCAGGTCGTCGATGCATCCACCGACCAGGAGCGCGCGGCGCTGCTCAACGTTCAGATGGCCCGGGCCACCGCCTACCCGCGTTTGACGGACCACGACGACGAGGGATGGCACCTGCATTACCGCGATGCCGACCAGAGCCTGCCGGATGCCCTGCGCGCCGTGATCAGCGTGGGAACGGCATTGCACCTCACCACGCGCGGGATGCACCGCCTGGCCCGCTGCCACGCGGAACCCTGCGACGTCGTCGTAGTCGACACCACGCGCAACGGGCGGCAGCGGTACTGCTCGGTGCGTTGCGCCAACCGTGCTGCCGTTCGACGTCATCGCGCGCAGCGCTCCACCGGCTGATCCGGCGGGCCCGCTTTTCGCCCTCGATACGGAGTGCGTCACGTTTCGTCCGGCATAACCGCAAGTCATGAAAGAATGTGGCAGGAGGAACCCCACCCATGGAATTCATGATCCTGGTTGTCGGCCTGCTGTTCGGCACTGTCATCGTCGCCGGCATCGGCGAGCGCATCCGACTGCCCTACCCGGTCCTCATGCTGATCTTTTCCGCCGGGGTCGCCTACCTGCCGTTCATCCCGGAGATCCACATCAACCCGGAGATGATCCTCCCGCTCTTCCTGCCCCCGCTGCTGTACGCGGTCGCCCAGCGTTCCTCCTGGGCCGTGTTCCGCAACCGCTGGCGTTCCCTGGTCCTTCTCGCCGTCCTGCTGGTCGCCGTCACGGTCGGCATCGTCGCCGGAGTCACCTGGCTCATCGTCCCCGGCATCAGCATCCCCGCGGTCATCGCTCTCGGAGCGGTGGTCGCCCCACCGGACCCGGTAGCGGTGGAATCTGTGGCCGGACGCGTCAAGATGCCGCGCCGCCTGATCACCGTCCTGCAGACCGAGGGCTTGTTCAACGATGCCATCGCCATCGTCATCTTCCAGGCGGCCGTCGCCGCGGCCACCAGCGGCGGAAACGTCGGCTGGGACCTCGTTCCCCGCTTCCTGCTCGGCGCCGCCGGCGCGGTCCTCCTGGGGCTGGCCATGGCCTGGATGGTCGGCACCCTGAACCGCTTCGTCCCGAACATGGTGGCCCGCTCCGCGGCGACCCTGGTCGCCCCCTTCGCCGTGTACCTGCTGGCGGAGGAGATCCACTGTTCCGGCGTCGTCGCCGTCGTGGTCACTGCCCTGGAGCTCGGCCGCCGCGCCCGCCCCCAGGACTCCGAGGAGCGCATCACCCGCCAGGCCTTCTGGGACGTCGTCGAGCTGCTGACCACCGGTGTCGCGTTCGGGCTCGTGGGCATCGAGATGCGCTACGTGTTCGAGGACGAGGGGGCCGGAATCCTGGACTTCGTCCCGGGCATCATCGCCGTCTGCGCGGCCGTTCTCATCGTCCGGTTCCTGTGGATGATGGGGATCTACAAGATCGGCGGCACCGAAAACAACAGCGTCCCAGGTTCCCTGAAGGAAGTCCTCGTGCTGACCTGGTGCGGGATGCGCGGCCTGGCCACCCTGGCGCTGGCCCTGGCCCTGCCCACGACCATGGACTCGGGGGAACCGCTGCCCGGGCGGAACTTCATCATCTCCTGCGCCTGCGCGGTCCTGCTGGTGACGCTGGTCGGACCGGGGCTGACGCTGCCGTCGCTGATGCGCCACCTCAAGTTGCCGAACAACCACACCGCCGAGGAGCGCAAGGAACGCGAACTGGCACGCCGCGCCCAGCGGGTGGCCCTGGAGACGATGCGTCGCTCGGCGGCCACGAAATCACTGCCCCCGGAGCGCCAGAAGGCGTTGGCGCGCCGAATGTCCAGCCTGCACGAGCTGCTGGAGCGGGACTTCGAGGACGACCCCGAGAAGATGTTGAAGGTCAAGAAGACCCTCGCCATCATGGACGGCGTGCAACGCGAGGCACTCGACGCGGCACGCCGCGAGGTCTTGGCCATGCGCAGGGAGCCGGGCATGGACCCGGAGGCCGTGGACCGCGTGCTGCGCCGCCTGGACCTGCGCACGGTCACGCTCGACGGTTAGCGGCTACAGCGCGTCGACGTAGTACCAGCGGCCGTCCTCGCGGACGAAGCGGCTGCGCTCGCGCTGCACCCCGCGCTCCCCGCCGCCCCGGTAGTGCGCGGCGAATTCCACGATGCCCGTGTCGTCGAAGGGGCCGCCGGCGACGGTGTCCACGATGTCCAGCCGACGCCAGGCCATGTCGGGATCGAGCTCGAGCGTGGACGGCCGGGTCGAGGGGTGCCAGCTCTCCAGCAGGTAGGCGGTGTCCCCCACGGCGAAGGCGCTGTAGCGCGAGCGCATGTGGGCCTCGGCCGTCACCGCACCGGTGCCGCCGGCGGTGCGGTCGGCGTGGATCCTCCCGCAGCAGTCCCGGAAGACCTCGCCGGAGAGACAGGGGCAGCGTGCGCCGCCGTCGTACTCGGGGAAGGCGGGGCCGGGCGCGGTCCGGGTGCTCACGCGCCGCCGCTCGGGTGGTGCCGGTGGTGCCGGCGGTGGGATGCGCTGCCGGTCGGCGCGGGCGCGGCGTCGGCGGCCCCGGCTGCGGCGTGGTCGTCCCGGCGCTTGCGCAGCACCAGGCGGACCAGCCCGAAGGCCAGGCCGGCGCCCAGGACGAAGGGCAGCGCGGACCGCGAGGCCGCACCGGTTCCGGGGGTTTGCCGTGGTTCCATGCCCACCAGCGTAGGCCCGCAGCGCCGCGCCGCACAGGGCCGGTGGCCTGCATCACGCCGCGGCCGCGGCGGGGCCAAAGCCGGTAGACTGGTGGGGCAAGCTCGCGGAGCGCCTCCATCCCGGCGTGAGACGGCACCTCCGCTGGCGTTCAGACCCCACCTCGCGCACAGGAGACCCCCGGATGCCCCGCATCGTTGTTGACGTCATGCCCAAGCCAGAGATCCTCGACCCCCAGGGCAAGGCCATCGTCGGCGCACTGCCCCGCCTCGGCTTCGACGCCTTCTCCGGCGTCCGCCAGGGCAAGCGCTTCGAACTGACGGTCGACGGCGAGGTGACCGAGGAGATCCTCACCCAGGCCCGCACCGCGGCCGAGACCCTGCTCTCCAACCCGGTGATCGAGGACGTCGTCAACGTCGAGGTCGTCGCCGAGGCATGAGCAGCAACGAGACCCCCCTGATCGGCGACTACGGCACGTCGGACACCGCCCCGGAGCACGGACTGGCCGGTGCCCGCATCGGCGTCGTCTCCTTCCCCGGCACGCTGGATGACCGCGACGCGGCGCGCGCCGTGCGCCTGGCCGGCGCCGAACCGGTGGCCCTGTGGCACGCCGACGACTCGCTGGGCGACGTCGACGCCGTCGTCATCCCCGGCGGCTTCTCCTACGGCGACTACCTGCGCGCCGGCGCCATCGCCCGCTTCGCCCCGATGATGGGCCGCATCGTCGACGCCGCGAACTCCGAGGCCAAGCTGCCCGTGCTGGGCATCTGCAACGGCTTCCAGATCCTCACCGAGGCGCACCTGCTGCCCGGCTCGATGATCAAGAACGACCACCTGAAGTTCATCTGCCGCGACCAGGTGCTGCGCGTGGAGAACACCGAGACCGCCTGGACCAACCAGTACGGGATCGGCCAGGAGATCACCGTGGTGCTGAAGAACCAGGACGGCCAGTACGTCGCCGACGAGAAGACCCTCGACGCCCTCGAGGCCGAGGGCCAGGTGGCGCTGCGCTACGTCGGCTGGAACCCCAACGGCTCGCGCCGCGACATCGCCGGCATCACCAACGCCGCGGGCAACGTCGTCGGGCTCATGCCCCACCCCGAACACGCGGTCGAGGTCGGCTACGGCCCGGCCACCGACGCCGGCACCCACACCGGAACCGACGGCCTGGGCTTCTTCGCCTCCGTCCTGAGCACCCTGGTGGGAGGCACCAAATGAGTCAGCAGAGCCAGAAGTTCAACATCGACACCGTCGAGAACGCCGCGGCAACCCCCGACACCGAGCTGCCGTGGGCCGAGCTGGGCCTGAAGCAGAACGAGTACGACGACGTCGTGAAGGTCCTGGGGCGCCGCCCCACCGCCGCGGAGATCGCCATGTACTCGGTCATGTGGTCCGAGCACTGCTCCTACAAGTCCTCCAAGAACCACCTGCGCCAGTTCGGCGAGAAGGTCACCGAGGAAATGACAAAGGACATGCTGGTGGGCATCGGCGAGAACGCCGGCGTCACCAACCTCGGGGACGGCTGGGCCGTGACCTTCAAGATCGAGTCCCACAACTCGCCGTCGTTCGTCGAGCCCTTCCAGGGCGCCGCCACCGGCATCGGCGGGATCGTGCGCGACATCATCTCCATGGGTGCCCGCCCCGTCGCCGTGATGGACCCGCTGCGCTTCGGCGCCATCGACCACCCGGACACCGCCCGCGTCATGCACGGCGCGGTCGCCGGCATCGGCTCCTACGGCAACTCCCTGGGCCTGCCGAACATCGGCGGCGAAATGGTGTTCGACCCGGTGTACCAGGGCAACCCGCTGGTCAACGCGCTGGCCGTGGGCGTCATGCGCCACGAGGACATCCGCCTGGCCAACGCCTCCGGCCGGGGCAACAAGGTGGTCCTCTTCGGGGCGCGCACCGGCGGCGACGGCATCGGCGGCGCCTCCGTGCTGGCCTCCGAGTCGTTCGATGCGACCAAGCCGTCCAAGCGCCCGGCCGTGCAGGTCGGGGATCCGTTCGCCGAGAAGGTGCTCATCGAGTGCTGCCTCGAGCTGTTCAAGGGCTCGCTGGTCGAGGGCATCCAGGACCTCGGCGCCGCCGGCATCTCCTGCGCCACGTCCGAGCTGGCCTCCAACGGCGACGGCGGCATGCAGGTCGAGCTGACCAACGTGCTGCTGCGCGACCCCACCCTGACCCCGGGCGAGATCCTCATGTCCGAGTCGCAGGAACGCATGATGGCCGTGGTCTCCCCGGAGAACGCCGAGGCCTTCGAGGCGGTCATGGACAAGTGGGCCGTGGAGTACTCCTGGCTCGGCGAGGTCACCGACACCGGCCGGCTGGTCATCACCTGGGACGGCGAGGTCATCGTCGACGTGGACCCGCGCACCGTCGCCCACGACGGCCCGGTCTACGACCGTCCGTACGCCCGCCCGGACTGGCAGGACGCCCTGCAGGCCGACACGTTCAAGGCCTCCCCCGCCGCGGTCAACCTGCCCTCGCTGGGCGAGGAGCTCAAGGCCGCCGTGCTGGAACTGGTCGCCTCCCCGAACCTGTGCGACAAGTCCTGGATCACCAACCAGTACGACCGCTACGTCGGCGGCAACACCGCCCTGGCCACCCCCGACGACGCCGGTGTCATCCGCGTCGACGAGCAGACCGGCCTCGGCATCGCCCTGGCCACCGACGCCAATGGCCGCTACACCTACCTGGACCCGTACCACGGCGCCCAGCTGGCCCTGGCCGAGGCGTTCCGCAACGTCGCCACCACCGGCGCCATCCCGATGGCCGTCTCCGACTGCCTGAACTTCGGATCCCCCGAGGACCCGGACGTGATGTGGCAGCTCGCCGAGGCCATCCGCGGCCTCTCCGACGCCTGCATGGAGCTGGGCATCCCGGTCACCGGCGGCAACGTCTCGCTCTACAACCAGACGGGCACCACACCGATCCACCCCTCCCCGGTGGTCGCGGTGCTCGGCAAGTTCGACGATGTCGCCCGCCGCACCCCCTCGGGCTGGCACTCCAGCGCCGACGGGCAGGCCCTGTACCTGCTGGGCACGACGGCGGATGAACTGGACGGCTCCGAGTTCGCCAACCTGCGCGGCCACCTGGGCGGGCTCCCGCCGAAGGTGGACCTGGCGGCGGAAAA
>DATNBS010000086.1:0-7524 GCA_035571895.1 Arthrobacter sp.
CCGGCCATTGTGCACGACGGCGGAGACCCCACCGTGGATGAAATCCAGGAACACCGGCTCGCCGCCGGTCGTGGCGGTGAACGCCACGCGGGTCCGGGACCGGTAGCCGGCCACGGAGGCATCCGGGGCGCCGGACAGGTCCAGGGCCACCTCGTAGGAGTCGACGGAGAGGATCGCGGCACGCCGGGCGGCCTCGTCGCGGGTCAGGTTCTGGTTCTTCGGCTGCTGGTTGTCCACCCTACCATTGAACCATGAAGCAGGTGTTGCAGATCACGACGACGGGATCCGGCGAGGGGCCTACCAGGGGGAGGGCCGGTAGTCCTTGATGAAGCAGCCGCGCAGGTCCTCGCCGGCTTCCCCGGCCACGATCGGGTGGTAGACCCGGGCCGCGCCGTCGATGAGGTCCAACGGGGCGTGCCAGCCCTCGGCGGCATGGCGGATCTTCGACTCGTGCGGGCGCTCGTCGGTGATCCAGCCGGTGTCCACCGCCGTCATGAGGATGCCGTCGGAGTCCAGCAGCTCCTCCGCGGCGGTGCGGGTGAGCATGTTCAGCGCGGCCTTGGCCATGTTGGTGTGCGGGTGCCCGGAACCCTTGTAGACACGGGAGAACTGGCCCTCCATCGCCGAGACGTTCACGATGTACTTGCGCCGCGAGGCCGCCGCGGCCAGGGCCGGGCGCAGCAGGCTGGCCAGCAGGAACGGGGCGGTGACGTTGCACAGCTGGACCTCCAGCAGCTCCAGCGCCTCGACCTGGCCGAGGTTCTGCGTCCAGCTGTTCACCGACACCAGGTCCGGGACCAGGCCGCCGGCGTCGATGGCCGTGCCGGCCGCAATCCGCTCCAGCGAGGCCGACCCGGCCGTCATGGCCAGCTCCGCCAGGCGCTCGGGGGCCACGCCCATCGTCGACTCCAACGCCGACATGTCCAGGTCGAACGCCGCGGCGAGGGCCTGCGGGTGGGCCTGCGGAGCGACCCCGGCGCCCCAGACCTCCGGTCCGCCGTGGGCGGCGGAGAGCTCGGGGGCCAACGGCCGCGTCTCGGCCTCGATGAGGTGGCGGTAGGCGTTGGAGGACCGGCGGACCGTCTGCGCGGCGTTGTTGATCAGGATGTCCAGCGGCCCGGCGGCGGCCAGGCGTTCGGCCAGGGAGACCACCTGGGACGGATCGCGCAAGTCGATGCCCACGATCCGCAGGCGGTGCAGCCACTCGCCGCTGTCGGCGACCGCGGCGAAGCGCCGTGCGGCGTCGGCCGGAAAGCGGGTGGTGATGGTGGTGTGGGCCCCGTCGCGCAGCAACCGCAGGGCGATGTGCATGCCGATCTTCGCCCGGCCGCCGGTCAGCAGGGCACGCCGGCCGGTCAGGTCCACGCGGGCCTCGCGCCAGTGCCGGCCGCTGGCCGCGCAGTCGGGGCAGAGCAGGTGGTGGAAGGCGTCGACCTTCGTGAACGGCTGCTTGCAGATGTAGCACTTGCGCGGCTGCCGGTACTCACCGGCGCTGCCGTCGGCGCTGGCCGGGGAGAGGTCCAGGCCCTCGGTCTCGTCGTCGAGCCGGTTCGCCGCCCCCGTCGCCGTGCGCTCCATGATTTCGCGGTCCGCGGCCAGCACTGCCTGGCGGGCCTCGGTCCGACGGGCGCGCTTGACCTCCTTGAACATCTTGGCGGTGGCACGGCGGACGGCGAGGAACTGCTCGTCGTCGTCGGGCAACTCGTGGATGCGCTCGAGGACGCCCAGGCAGGCGGCCAGGTCGTCGGGGGCGATGGCGGCGGGATTCTCAGTCATGACCGGAGAATCCTACCGCCTGGCCGGTCCGCGCGCCGAGCCGGGCAGGCCTGTCACGCGGGCCTGCCCGCCGCACCGGGCTACCCCGGGATGTGCTGGCCCTTGGCCAGGACGGTCAGGCCCGACTCGGTCACGGTGAAGCCCCGGGCCCGGTCCGCCGCCAGGTCCACGCCGATCTCCACCCCGGGAGGCACGACGACGTTCTTGTCCAGGATCGCCCGTTGGACGGTCGCCCCGGCCCCGACCACGACGTTGTCCAGCAACACCGAATCGGTGACGGTGGCCCGTTCGTCGACCCGGACGTCGCCGGAGAGCACGGACCTGGTGACAGTGCCCCCGGAGACCACGACCCCGGCGGCGAGGATGGAATCATGGGCCTGGCCATGGGTGCCGTCCTTGGCATGGACGAACTTGCACGGCGGGGCACCGTGGTGCCGGGTGTGGATCGGCCAGTCGCTGTTGTAGAGGTTGAACTTCGGGATCGGGGAGACCAGGTCCATCTGGGCGTCGTAGTAGGAGTCCAAAGTGCCCACATCGCGCCAGTAGCGGGTCAGCTGCGGGTCCTCGCCGGGGACCGGGTTGGCCGAGAAGTCGTAGACGGCGCAGTCGTCGGCGGCCACGAAGCCCGGGATGATGTCCCCACCCATGTCGTGCTTGGTGTCGGTGCGTTCGTTGTCGCGGCCCAGCGCCTCCAGCAGTGCGTCCTTGGTGAAGATGTAGTTGCCCATCGAGGCCAGGAAGCTGTCCGGGTCGTCGGGCAGCCCGGGGGTGGAATCGGGCTTCTCGACGAACGCCGAGATCCGTCCGGGGCGCTGGGGGTCGATCTCGATGACACCGAACTGGTTGACCTGGTCCAGCGGCTGGCGCACCGCGGCCACGGAGGCCGAGACCCCGGCGGCGATGTGGGCGTCGAGCATCGCGGTGAAATCCATCCGGTACACGTGGTCGGCGCCGACGACGAGGACGTAGTCCGGGTTGGCGTCGTGGATCAGGTTCAGCGACTGGTAGATCGCGTTCGCCGAACCCAGGAACCAGTCCTTGCCGATGCGCTGCTGCGCCGGGACCGAGGCCACGTAGTTGCCCAGGTGGGTCGACATCCGCCAGGTCTCCGAGATGTGCCGGTCCAGGCTGTGGGACTTGTACTGGGTGAGCACCACGACCTTGCGGTAGCCCGAATTCACGACGTTGGACAGTGCGAAGTCGATCAGCCGGTAGCTGCCGGCGAAGGGGACCGCCGGTTTGGCGCGGTCCGCAGTCAAGGGCATCAAGCGCTTGCCTTCTCCGCCGGCCAAGATCACGGCCAGGACATTCCTGAGGGGCATGCCGACTCCTACTGCTCGTTGTTTCCCGGCGGAGGTGGGCCGCCGGCTTCACCTTCTGGGATCAGACTATGGCAGAACACACAGAGGGACTACGTTGGTAGTGTGAGAGTCGACATTGTTACCAAGGAATTCCCGCCGGCCATCTACGGCGGGGCCGGCGTGCACGTTGCCGAGCTGTCGCGGGTCCTGGCCCCCCTGGCCGATCTGCGCGTCCACGCGTTCGGGGCCGCACGCCCCGCCGACTACCACGGCGCCGTGGTGGAGAGCTACGCGGAGCCCGGCGACCTGGCCACGGCCAACCCCGCCCTGGCCACCCTGGGGACCGACCTGCGGATCGTGCCGGCACTGGCCGGGACCGACGTCATCCACTCCCACACCTGGTACGCGAACATGGCCGGCCACCTCGGCTCGCTGCTGCACGGCGTCCCGCACGTGCTCAGCGCCCACTCGCTGGAACCGCTGCGCCCCTGGAAGGCCGAACAGCTCGGCGGGGGCTACGCGGTGAGTTCCTGGGCCGAATCCACGGCCTTCCACGCCGCCGATGCCGTCATCGCGGTCTCCGCCGGCATGCGCCGCGACATCCTGGCCGCCTACCCCGGGATCGATCCCGCGCGGGTGCACGTCGTGCACAACGGGGTCGACGTCGAGGCCTGGCACCCGGCCCCGGACCTGGATTCGCTGCCGGGCTTGGGGATCGACCCGGGCAAGCGCACCGTCGCCTTCGTCGGGCGCATCACCCGCCAGAAGGGCGTCCCGTACCTGTTGCGGGCCGCCGCACTGCTGCCGGCGGATGTGCAGCTGGTCCTGTGCGCCGGTGCCGCCGACACCCCAGAACTCGCCTCCGAGGTGGCTGACTTGATCGGGCAGCTGCGCGCGACCCGGGACTCGGTGGTCGTCATCGAGCGGATGCTCCCACGCCACGAGCTCATCCAGGTCCTCACCCAGGCGACGGTCTTCGCCTGCCCGTCGATCTACGAGCCGCTGGGCATCGTGAACCTGGAGGCGATGGCCTGCTCGACGGCGGTGGTCGCCAGTGCCGTCGGCGGCATCCCCGAGGTCGTCGCCGACGGGGAGACCGGGTACCTGGTCCCGCTCGAGCAGCTCGACGACGCCTCGGGCACCCCGGTCGACGCCGACGGCTTCGTCCGGGACTTCGCCGCGGCGCTGTCCCGGGCACTGGAGGATCCGGATCATGCGGCCGCCCTCGGTGCCGCCGGCCGTCGGCGGGCCGCGGACCACTTCAGCTGGGACGCGATCGCCCGGCGCACCCTGGAGGTCTACCAGGCGGCCATCGACGGCTTCGACCGGTAGGCCACGGGGCCCGGCCAGCCTGCATCCCGGCCTCCCGGTCCCGGGGGCGCCCTGCCGGGCAATGCAACGTGAGGGAGGGCCCGACGGGACAAGCGGATCCGGCAGGACGAGGACGGCGCCCCCGCTGCTGGAGGCGCCGTCGTCGTGGTCCCCGGGAACCATTTCCGCAGGACGGTGGTCCCGCCGGCGGGGCTAGGCGCCGACCTTGCGGCCCTTCCGGGCCGCGGCTTTGGCCGCGTGGCGCTGCGCCTTCTCCGCTGCCTTGCGGCGGGCTACCAGGATCTTCTCGTCGACCACCGCACCGGGCAGCGCCCGCTCGCGGCGCAGGTACTCCGCGGCCTCGTCCTGGCGCTCGGCCTCGATGCCGCTGGCGATGTCGGCCCGCAGGTGTTCCGGGCCGTAGCCGAAGGCATCCACGAGGTCCTGCGCGTGCGGGCGCAGGCGGGCGAGCAGGCGGTTGATGTAGGGTCCCAGGGTGCGGGCCCGCTGGCTCGAGAGCCGGCCGTGCATCTGGTACCAGGCCAGGTCCTTCTCGATGAGCTGCAGGCCGAACAGGTCCCGGACCCAGGTCATGACCTGCCGCGTGTCCGCGTCCTCGATGCGGGCCAGGGCGGCGGTGAACGCCTCCCACAGCAGCAGTTCGCCATGGGCGCGGGCGGCCTCGATGATCTCGTGCTGGTGCTCGTTGAAGACCCGGGCACCCTCGGCCGGGGGCAGCTTCGCGGCCCCGCGCATCTCGTCGGCGACCTCGGCCACCGCGGTCCGCACCCGGTCGGCCAGCAGGTCACGCTGCGTCTGGGCGTCCTTGAGGAAGTTCGCCGAGCGCTTCTCGGACCCCGTGTCGGCCCAGGTCTGGGCCAGCTGCCGCAGGCCGGAACGGTTGAACGCGACGTTGCCCGCCTGGCGCACGACGTAGCGGGCCAGGACCCCGGCATCGAGGTGGCGGAATTCCTTGGCGTAGTCCGTCAGCAGCCGCTTGGCGACCAGCTGGAGCAGGACGTTGTTGTCGCCTTCGAAGGTCACGTAGACGTCCAGGTCGGCGCGCAGCGAGGTGAAGCGGTTCTTCGTCATGAAGCCGGCGCCGCCACAGGCCTCGCGGCACTCCTGCAGGATGTCCAGCGCGTTCCACGTGGAGGTCGGCTTCAGGGCCGCCGCGAGGGTCTCCAGGTCTTGGCGGTCCTCATCGGTGTCGGAGGCACCGGAGAAGACGGCGTCGAACTTCTCGAGCAGCTCCTCGTGGGCGAACGACATCGCATAGGTGGTCGCGATCCGCGAGATCAGCCGGCGCTGGTGGCGCTGGTAGTCCAGGATCACTTCTTCGCGCACCGGCGAGGTGGCGTTGAACTGGCGGCGCTGGTGGGCATAGGTCACCGCGATCTGCAGGGCGACCTTCGAGGAGGCCACCGCCGCGCCGTCCAGGGAGACCCGGCCCTGGACCAGGGTGCCGAGCATGGTGAAGAAGCGCCGGCCGGGGCTGGCGATGGGGGAGGTGTAGGTGCCCTCGGCGTCGACGTCACCGTAGCGGTTGAGCAGGTTGGTGCGCGGGATCCTGACGTGGTCGAAGTGCAGGCGTCCGTTGTCGATGCCGTTCAACCCGCCCTTCAGGCCATCGTCCTCTCCGCCGATGCCCGGCAGGAAGCCGTTCTCGTCGCGCAGGGGGACGTAGAAGGCGTGGACCCCGTGGTTCACCCCGCGGGTGATCAGCTGGGCGAAGACGACGGCGGCGCGTCCGTGCAGTGCCGCGTTGCCCAGGTAGTCCTTCCAGGCGGCACGGAACGGGGTGTGGATCTCGAACTCGTCCGTCTCCGGCACGTAGGTGGCGGTCGTGGCGACACTGGCCACGTCGGAGCCGTGGCCGATTTCGGTCATGGCGAAGGCCCCGGGTATCGACAGGTCCATGATCCCGGGCAGCCACTTCTCGTGGTGTCCGGCGGTTCCCAGGTGCAGGACGGCGGATCCGAACAGACCCCACTGGACGCCGGCCTTGATCTGCAGCGACGGGTCGGCGGTGACCAGTTCTTCGAAGGCGGCGATGTTGCCGCCGTGGTTGTTGCTGCCGCCCAGGGCCTCGGGGAAGGCGCGCTGGATGGCACCCTCGTCGACCAGGAGGGACAGCTGGCCCAGGACTCGCTCGCGGTGCTCGGCCATCGACTGGCCCTCGATGCGCTGGAACTCCGGCCGGCCGGCCAGGTCGCGGGAAGTGCGGCGTTCCTGGGCCCAGGTGCCCAGGAGCTGCTCGCCGAGCGCGGCGACGTCGATGCGGGGTTCGGGGCGGCCGGGGCCTTCCGATTTCTGCTGGGTCACGGTAAGTGCCTTTCCAAATGCGTTCTGGTTCATGCTGGGGTTTTGCTGCGGGTCGTGCTGGGGGTCATGCGGGGGCGCCGGCGTCCCCGCGACGCGTGCGGGTGTTGCCGCCGCGGGGATCCCCGGCCATGCCGGAGACCAGCCAGCCGGTGATGGTCAGGGTCAACTCGTCCTCGCTGGGCTTGAGGGGGGAGTCGGGGGTCCGGAGCCAGGTCTCGCCGGCGGCCCGGACCATGCCGATGGCCGCGCGCGGCCAGAGGTCCAAAGCGGGGTTGCCGGCGGTCCCGCCGCCCTGGTTCTGCAGGTAGGCGTGCATCCTGTCGGTCATCATCGAGGTCAGCTCCGCGAAGAAGTCGTCCAGGGGTTCGCCGGCCGGCTGGGCCCCGGGTGATGGTGGCTCGGGGGGAGTGTCGGTGACGAAGAAGTAGACGTTCGGCGAGGTCTGGGCCATGTGCAGGTAGGCGCGGACCATGGCGCGCAGGCCGGCCTCCTCCGAGGTGGCCGTCCGGGCGGCGTCGACGACCTTGGTGCGCATCTGGCCGATGACGATTTCGCCCATCGCGCGGCGCAGCCCGTCCTTGTCGCCGAAATAGCGGTAGAACACCGACTTCGAGGTGCCGGCCGCCGCGGCGCAGTCGTCCATGGAGGCGCCCGGGCCCAGCCGGTGGATCACCGATCGGGCGGCCTTGACCAGTTCCGTCCGCCGGGATTGCCGATGGGCATCCCAGCGCGCGGAGCGGCCGTCGCCGGCCAGGGACGGCGCACCGCCGGAGGGGGTCTCTGAGGAGTTCACGATACCCAGCGTATCAGG
>DATNBS010000087.1:0-19789 GCA_035571895.1 Arthrobacter sp.
TGGCCGGCCACCCGCGCCGATTTCGCCGCCTACTGGGAGCACATGAGCGGTGAGCTGGCCGTCGACCGGGCGATCCTGCGCGTCGGCCGCAACCTGCTCGCCGCCCGCAACACCCCGCCCTGGGTCCGCGCGCTCATGCCCGTGGCCCGGCTGCTGACCGCCGGCCTGCTGCCCGCTGACGTCCGCGGGGGCTTCGGGCTGCGCTACGGCAGGGTGCACGACGGCGTCTTCCGCGGCCTGCTGCGTGCGGTTGCCCTGGTCTATCCCCGCCTTCCCTCGCGGCTGCGCCATGCACCCATGCACTTCTACCTACGCCGCCTGGGAAACCGCTGACCGGCAGCTACTAATCGGCACGTCCCCGTACGCACCGGCCCGCCGCTGCCGGGCCCGCCTCGCCATCTTGCCCTCCACGGCGGCAGCGGCCTGTGTCTTGTCCACAGTGTGCTGGCCCCGCCGGCCTCCGGACGAGCCACACGTCATGCTGGCGGGAGCGAAGGGAGATGCCATGACCGCTGGCGAGATGCCGTCCCCGGAGGCAGCGGTGATGCCCCTGACCGTCGAGGACATCCCCACGTTGTGCAAGGTGCCGCGGCAGGGCGAATGCCTCGTCTGCTTCGTGTACCGGATGTGGCGCCAGCACGGCTGCGGAGACGACCTGTCCCTGGTCCACCTGTACCTGGAGGTATCGCGCCTGCGCGATGTGGGGCTCGCCCAGCGACTGGATCGACTCGGAGTGGGCACGGCCTGCGCGCTGGTTTTCACCGCCCACCATCCACACGCCGAGCACTGGAACGCCGGAGCTTCGGCAGACGCTGGTTTCGGCGAAGAGGGAATCCCCGAATGCCTGCACGTGGTGGCCGGGTCGACGGCCGCCTGCGACCTGTGGCTCCGAACGGACACCTGGAGCGTCTCCGGAGCCGGTTCCAGAATGACCCTCTGGGCCTAGCGTGCCGGGGCCTTGAACCGCCCGGGAAACCGCGCATGTGTCAGGCTGGGGGCATGCCCGCCGTCCCGACAGGAGCGATCCCATGATTCAGCGCCCCCTCACCGTCGCCTCACGCGCCCAGGTGCCGCCCTTTCAGGTCATGGACATCCTCGGACGGGTGGCCGAGCTGCGCGCTGCCGGCCGCGATGTCATCTCGCTCTGCGCCGGGGAACCCAGCGGTGGCGCGCCAACGGGGGTTTCGGACCGGGCGGCGGCGATCCACGCCTCGGGCATGCCCCTGACCTACACGCCGGCATTGGGCATCGCCGACCTGCGGCAGGCCATCGCGATGCACTACCGCCGCTGGTACGGGATCGACGTCGCGCCGGCCAACGTCGCGGTGACCACCGGATCCTCTGGGGCGTTCATGTTGACGTTCCTCGCGGCCTTCAATCCCGGCGACCGGGTGGCGCTGGCGCGTCCGGGCTATCCCGCCTATCGGAACATCCTGCGCGCGCTGGGGATCGACGTCGTCGAACTCGACTGCGGGCCGGCCACGCGCTACCAGCCCACCCCCGCGCAGCTCGACGCTGCGGCCGCCGAGCACGGACCGCTGTCCGGGCTTATGCTTGCCTCGCCCGCCAACCCGACCGGAACCATGGTCTCGCGGGTCGAACTCGCCGATCTCATCGCGTGGTGCGCCCGCAACGGGGTGCGCCTGGTCAGCGACGAGATCTACCACGGCATCACCTACCCCGGTGCCGGCCAACCGGACCCGCGCGGGGTCTGCGGCTGGGAACTGGACCGTTCCGCCGTCGTCATCTCGAGCTTCTCGAAGTACTGGGGCATGACGGGATGGCGGCTGGGCTGGGCGCTCGTGCCCGATGACCTGCTGCCGGCCGTCGACGCGCTCGCCGGAAACGTCGCCCTCTGCCCTCCCGCCCCGGCCCAGCTGGCCGCAGTGGAGGCATTCAGCGAGGACTCGTACGCCCAGGCCCAGCGGTTCGTGGAGGAATTTGCGCGGACGCGCACAGTGCTGCTGGAGCAACTCCCGCGGCTGGGGTGGGGCAACGCCGCACCGGCGGATGGCGCCTTCTACCTGTATGCGGACCTGGGGGCTGCCATGGCCGGTTTCGCGGACTCCACCGCCTACTGTGCGGCACTGCTCGAGGAGGAGGGCGTGGCATTGGTACCCGGGGCGGACTTCGATGCCATCTGCGGTCGACGGACCGTGCGGCTGAGTTTCGCCGCCGGCCCGGAGGCCGTCACCGAGGCCATCGAACGCATCGTGCGGTTCCAGGAGGCCCGCACGGCTGCCTTCCTCCAGTAGCCGCCGCCCCTGCAGCGGCCCTGATTCAAGCGGCCAGGATCAGCCCGAGGCCTCCGGCCACCAGGCTCAGGGCCAGCAGGACCGCTCCCACCCACAGCAGGACGACGAACCCGTTGGGCTTCTCCGGGTTCCGGCCGACGACGGACAGGAAGAAGCCTGCCGGCATCAGGATGGCCGCAAACAGCACGCCGTCGGCCGCGTAGTCGAACGGGGCCGCCACCTCCGCCGCATGCACGCCGTGCTGGGCACCGCCCTCTACGAGCCGGTCATTCTCGCCTTGCGCCGGCTCGCCCATCAGGACGCTGCCACCCCGAGGCTCGGGGGCCGGCCGAAGCCATGACAACCGTCATGGTCGGAACGTGATCGCTGCCAGAGGCGCGCGGCGATGTGGCCGACAAGACTGGGTATATGGAGAACGCGACACCAGCCCTTGAGCTGCAGGACCTGCGCAAGACCTTCCCGGCCGACGGCGGACGGATCAGCGCCGTCGACGGCATCGACCTGGCCGTCATGGCCGGCGAAATCGTGGCCCTGCTCGGCCCCAACGGTGCCGGGAAGACCACCACCATCGACATGGCCCTCGGGCTGACGGCCCCCAGTTCGGGGACCGTCAGCGTCTTCGGCCAACGTCCCGAGACGGCCGTCCGGGCCGGCCGGATGTCCGCGCTCCTGCAGACCGGCGGGCTGTTGCGCGACCTCACCGTGCAGGAGACGGTCCTGGCCATCGCCTCCCTGCACGGCGCCAAGGCGCGGGTGGAGGAGGTCATGGCCGCCACCGACACCACCCGGCTGGCGCGGCGGAAGGTCGTCAAGTGCTCCGGAGGCGAACAGCAACGGCTGAAGTTCGCCCTGGCCCTGCTGCCGGACCCCGACATCCTCATCCTGGACGAGCCCACCGCAGGCATGGACGTCAACGCGCGTCGTGATTTCTGGGCCACGATGCGCCGCGACGCCACGGCCGGGCGCACCGTCATCTTCGCCACCCACTACCTCGAGGAAGCCGAGAGCTTCGCCCAGCGCATCGTGCTCATGAACGGCGGCAAGATCATCGCCGATGGCAGCACCTCCAGCGTCCGGGCGCTGGCCGCCGGCCGCACGGTGGCCGCGACGTTGCAGGAGCGCGGCTCCATCGACGACCGCGACCCGCGACTCGCGGAGCTGCGTTCCCTGGCCGGCGTCACCGACGTCCAGGTCAACGGCACCCGGGTCGCCATCACCACCACCGATTCCGACGCCGTCGCCCGGCACCTGCTCAACGGCGGGGGAGGCTCCGCACTGGAGATCTCCGCCCCCAGCCTGGAAAGCGCGTTCGTGAGGATGACCCGCGACACCCATCCCGCAGCGCCCCCCGCCCCCTCGGCCGACACCGTCGGCGCCTGACCCGCCCGCCGCACCGAAGGAAACCACCATGAACGCCACCTTTGTCCGCATCGACCTGACCCGCCAATTGCGCGATGTCATGAACCTGATGTTCGTCCTTGTGCTGCCCACCCTGATGTATGTCATCTTCGGCCTCTCGTTCAGCTACGCGAACGAAAGCGCCGGCAACGGCAACGTGAAGTTCTACATCATGGCCTCGATGGCCGCCTACGGCGCCTCCGTCGCCGCCACCACCGTCACCGGAGTCTCCGCCGTCGAACAAATGCAGGGGTGGGGCCGGCAGATCGGCCTGACGCCCCTGCGGCCCGCCGGATTCGTCGCCGGCAAGGCCGTGGTCGCTCTTGTCGTCACGGCGCTGTCGATCGCCGTCGTCTTCATCGTCGGTGCACTCACCGGGGCCCACGCCGACCACGGCTGGATGTGGGCGGCCACGTTCGCCATCGCCCTGGCCGGATCGATCCTGTTCGCGTTGTTCGGCTACGCCATCGCCATGCTGTTCAAGAGCGAGTCGGCGATGGGCATCGCCTCCGGATTGCTGGTGGTGCTCTCCTTCCTCGGGAACGTCTTCGTCCCGTTGTCCGGGACCTTGCTCGACGTCGCCCGGTTCACCCCGATGTACGGATTCGTGGGCCTGGTGAGATGGCCGATCCTGGAAGGCGCGCAATCGGGTTCCGCGGATGTCGATCCGTTGTGGGGACTGGTGGCTAATCTGGTGGCATGGCTTCTCATCTTCGGGATCGTCGCGGTCCTGGCCGTGCGGCGCGGCCGCACCCGCCGGTAGGAGGATCCGCCATGACCCGATCCCCAGCCACCCACCCGCCCGTCGACGAGTCCACCGACCGGTGGGCCCAACGCGGATGGCTCCTCTCGGCCATCTGGCTGGTCTTCCTGGGCTACACCATCACTGCCCTGCTCGAGGCCGGCCTTGGCCCGGGGCCGACGACGCTGGGCTTCCTGCTGATCGCGCTCTTCGTCACCGTCTACCTGGTCGCCTTCATCGGCGGGAACCGCCTGGACCCCGACGCCCCGTGGGCCCGGTTCAACACCCCGGGATTCGTGATCCTGGGGGCCATCATCCTGGCGATGGGCACGCTGATCGGCCTCGATGCCCTGTTCATGACGCCGTTCCTCATCGGCTACGCCTGCTTCCTGCTGCCGCGTCCGGCGGCCTGGGCCGTGGGTGCCGGGTGCGTCGGGCTCACCTTCGCCCTACCGGCCCTGACGGGCGACGTCTGGGCCTATGTCTTCATCGCCGCGATCCAAGTGGGGATCTTCGTGCTGAACATGGTGACGTTCGCGCTGATCGAGGCAGGCAACCGCAGCGAGCGGATGCAGGCCGACCTCGCCGTCGTCTCCGAACGCGAGCGCCTCGCCCGGGACGTCCACGACATCCTGGGCCACACGTTGACTGTCGTGGCCGTGAAGGCCGAACTGGCAGAACGCCTCATCGAGGGCGATCCCGAGCGCAGCCGCGCCGAGATCGCCGAGATCCGGTCCCTCGTCCGCGGGGCGCTCGCCGATGTGCGTGCCACCGTTGGCGGACTGCGCGGCAACGACCTCTGCACCCAGCTCGAGGCGCTGGAGGTGACGCTGGGCGGAGCGGGGATCTCCGTCGAGGTCGAGGGCGAACCCGCCACGCAGGTCCCGGCCCGGCTGCGCGACCCGCTGGGCTGGCTCGTCCGCGAGGCGGGAACGAACGTGCTGCGCCATGCCCGGGCCTCGCGGTGTCTCATCCGCTTCACCCCCGGATCCCTGGTGATCGAGGACGACGGCATCGGGCTGGGTTCAAGCCGTCCGGGCAACGGGATGCTCGGGATGGACGAACGGATGGCCGAGGCCGGTGCGCAGTTCGCCTGCGGAACTGCAGCCCTGGGCGGAACCCGCGTGGAGGCATGCTGGTGAGCATCCGGGTCCTCGTGGCCGACGACCAGGCACTCGTGCGCGGGGCGCTGGTGGCCCTGCTGAACCTGGAGTCCGACCTGGAGGTCGTCGCCGAGGCGGACAACGGGGGCACCGCCGTCGAACTGGCCGGTCGGCTCGGCGTGGACGTCTGCGTCCTGGACATCCAGATGCCCGGCATCGACGGGATCGAAGCCGCCCGCCGGATCCACGCCGACGTCCCCGGGTGCCGCTCGCTCATGGTCACCACGTTCGGGCGCACGGGCTACCTGCGTGAAGCGCTCCAGGCCGGCGCCAGCGGATTCGTGGTCAAGGACACCCCCGCCGCCGAACTGGCGGAGGCCATTCGCAAGGTCCATGCCGGTTTGCGGGTCGTGGACCCCGAACTGGCCGCGGCCTCGCTGTCCGAGGGGCGGAACCCGCTGACCGAGCGTGAACGGCAGGCCCTGGCCCTGGCCCGGGACGGCAAGGCCGTGGCGGCGATCTCCGGCGCGCTGCACCTCTCACCCGGGACGGTCCGCAACCACTTGTCCTCCGCCATCGGCAAGACCGGTGCTGCCAATCGCATCGAGGCGGCGGGCATTGCCGCCGACCGCGGATGGTTGTGATCCGCGCAGGACAATTACGTGATGACTTCGTGACGTTGCATCCCGGCGTCCAAGTTGGGGTAGCCTAACCTTGCACGTTAGTCGACGAAAGCGGCCGGCCCCTCGCGTCCGGCCCGCACCACGGTAAGGAACCCCATGCCCTTTGCACGCCTGCGTTCCCTTGGGGCAACGGTGGCCCTCGCGGCCGCCTCCGCCCTTGTCCTGACCGGCTGTGCCGGCGGCGACGCCACCGCCTCCGGCGATAGCACGCCGGCCGCCGACGCCGCATTCCCGGTGAGCATCAAGAGCGCGTTGGGCACCGCCGAGATCCCCGAGAAGCCCGAACGCGTCATCACGCTAGGGCAGGGGTCCGCCGAGACCTCGATCGCGCTCGGGACGATCCCCGTGGGGATGGAGGAGTACGCGTGGGCCGCCGACGAGACCGGCTACCTCCCGTGGATCCACGAAGCCGTGGAGAAGGACGGCGGCAAGCTGCCCGAACTCGTCGGTGCCGGCGAGCAGCTGGACATGGAGAAGATCGTCGAACTCGATCCCGACGTCATCCTCGCCCCGTGGTCCGGTCTGACCCAGGAGCAGTTCGACACGCTCAACGCGATCGCCCCCACCGTGGCCTATCCGGACAAGGCCTGGAGCATCGATTGGGACCAGCAGATCGACATCGTTGGCAAGGCCCTCGGTCAGGAATCCGAGGCCCAGGGGCTGGTCGCCGACCTGAAGAAGCAGCTCGCCGACGTGGCCAGCGCCCACCCCGAGTATGCCGACTACACCTTCTCCTACATCTACACCACACCCGACACCCTGGGCGTCTTCCTGCCCACCGAACAGCGTGCGGCCATGGTCGATGCGCTCGGGCTCACCCCCGACCCCGCCGTGGAGCAGATGAAGGAGACCGAAGGCACCGACTCGGCGGTCATCGGCTACGAGAACGCCGACCAGCTCAATGACAGCGACCTCATCTTCACGTTCTACTCCGATGCGGCCGCCCGCAAGCAGGCCCTGTCGAACAAGCTGTACGCGCAGATCCCGGCGATCAAGAAGGGCGCCGTCGTCGCCAGCGACGACAATGCCTTCGTCACCGCGTCCTCGATGATCAACCCGCTGACCGTCCCCTACGCCCTGGACCGCTACCTCCCGATGATCGACCGGGCCATCGCCCAGACGAAGAAGTAGCAGCGCCATCCCGGGCAGCACCAGCACCAGTACCGCGGCCAGCCCGCAGCAGACACGGACCAGGCGTCCGGGCCTGCTGCGGGCTGCGCCCGTGTACCTGGGATGCCTGCTGGTGCTCGCCGCCGTCGTGGTCGCCAGCTTGGTCCTCGGCTCCAAGCCGACCACCATCACCGAGCTCTTCAACGCCTGGTCCGGACACGGTGACCCGTACCTGGCGGCCGTCTTCGACTCGCGCTACCAGCGCACCCTGCTCGGCCTGGCCGTCGGCTCCGCCCTGGCGCTTGCAGGCACGCTGATGCAATCCGTTACGGCGAACCCGCTGGCTGACCCCGGCCTGCTGGGCATCAATGCCGGCGCGGCCGCTGCGATGGTGACCTGCACCGCCTTGTTCGGGCTCACCCTGGGGTCACCGGCCGCCGTCTGGGTGGCGTTGGCGGGTGCCGGGCTGGCCGCGATGGTCGTCTATGTCGTGGGCACCGCCGGCTCCGGCGGGGCGAACCTGGTCCGGCTGATCCTCGCCGGGGCCGTGGTCACCGCCGTCCTGACCGCCTACGTCCAGGGCGTCGCCCTCAGCCTGCCCCAGACCTTTGACAACTACCGCTTCTGGGTCGTCGGGTCTCTGCACCACGGCGCCTACAGCCAGCTCTTCTCCGTGCTGCCGTTCCTCGTCCTCGGCCTGGTGATCGCCTTCGCCGTTGCCGGCGGGCTGAACGCCCTGGCGCTGGGCAGGGAAGCGGCCACAGGACTCGGCGTCCACACGGGCATGGTCCGTGCCGCCGGACTCGGGGCGGCCACCCTCATGAGCGCCGCCGCCACCGCAGCTGTCGGCCCCATCGCGTTCATCGGCCTGGCCGTTCCCCACATCGTGCGGGCCCTCGTCGGGCTCGAGATGCGCCGCCAGCTGCTCGGCGCGCTCCTGGTCGGGCCCATCGTCCTGCTGGCCGCCGACGTCATCGGCCGGGTGCTGCTGCGTCCGCAGGAACTCATGGTCGGGGTGGTGACCGCCTTCGTGGGCGCCCCCATCCTGCTTGTGGTTGTCCGGAAGCTGGGGGACCGCTCATGAGCGGGCTCACCACCCAGCGGGCGGCCCGCCGGCACGGCGAACGGGCCGTCCCGGAGACACCGCCAACGCCGGGTCTGCCGACGGGGCCACGCCCGCCGCGCGACCGGGCCCCCTCCACCGCCGGTCCGGTGCTGCGCCTCGGCTCGCACATCGTTGTGCCGGTGGCCCGGCGTCCACTGGCCGTCGCTACCGCCCTGGTGGTCCTGTTGCTGGCCGCGGGGTTCATGACGTTGACCCTCGGTGGACTGGGCATCGAGCCCTCCAAGCTCCTCGGCGCGCTGGTCGGCGGGGCCGAGGACGGCAAGCAGGCCTTCGTGCTCGGACACCTGCGCGGTCCACGGCTGGTGGTGGCCGTCGGCGCCGGGATCGCGCTGGGCCTGTCCGGCGCGCTGTTCCAATCCGTCACGCGCAATCCGCTGGGCAGCCCGGACGTCATCGGCGTCAGCGCCGGCGCGGGAGCCGGCGCAGCGCTGTTCGGTCTGCTGCTGCCCGGCACCGCATCGATCCCGCTGGGGTCGGTGCTCGGTGCCGCCGCCGCGGTGGGGCTCGTCGCCTTGGGCACCGGCACCGGGTTCGGCAATCCGCTGCGCATGATCCTGGCAGGCATCGGGGTCTCGGCGATGGCCGCGGCGTTCACCCAATACGTGGTCTACGTCGTCGCCCGCGACCAGGCCACGATGCTCTCGTCCTACCTCAACGGCTCCCTCGAGGCCCGCTCCTGGGAGCACGCCGCCACCATCGGCGTGGTCCTGCTGGTGTGTGCGGTGCCGCTGGCATTGCTCAGCGTGCCCCTGGCCCTGAGCGAGATGGGTGACGACGTGGCCCAGGCCCTCGGCTCCGGGGCAGCCGGGACCCGCCGCCGGGCCGTCGTGTTGTCCGTGGTCCTGGCCGGCGGCGCGGTCGCCGTCGCGGGTCCGATCGCGTTCATTTCCCTGACCGCGCCGCACATCGCCCGCCGGCTGGCCCGCAGTGGGCGTCCCCAGCTGCTGCTGTCCGGGCTGACCGGGGCGTTGCTGCTGGTCATCGCCGACCTGGTCGCCCAGCAGGTGCCGTGGGCACAGGCCCTCCCGGTCGGCATCCTCACCCTGGGCATCGGCGGCGTCTACCTCGGCGCCTTGCTCGTCCGTGAATTCAGAAAGGGACACGCGTGAACCCCCATGACGCCCGACCCGTCCTGTCGGCCGCCGGTCTCAGCCTCGGCTACGGCAGCCGGACCATCGTCGCCGGGCTGGACTTGGGAATCCACGCCGGGGACTTCAAGGTCATCGTGGGCCCCAACGGTTGCGGCAAGTCCACGCTGCTCAAGGCCTTCGCCCGCGTGAACAAGCCCACCGCCGGGCATATCGCGCTCGACGGGACACCGGTGGCCAGGATGAAAGGCCGCGCCGTGGCCCGGCGGGTCTCGCTGCTGCCGCAGTCGGCCGTGGCCCCGGACGGCATCACCGTCGGCGATCTCGTGGCCCGCGGTCGCCATCCGCACCACACGCTGCTGCGCCAATGGTCCCCCGCCGACGACGCCGCCATCGCAGCGGCCCTGCAGCGGACCCGGCTCACCGACATGGAGAAGGTACCGGTGGCCTCGCTCTCCGGCGGCCAGCGCCAGCGCGCCTGGCTGGCCATGGTCCTGGCGCAGGACACCGACATCATCCTGCTCGACGAGCCGACGACGTTCCTGGACATCGCCCACCAGTACGACCTGCTCGAGCTGTTCGCCCAACTCAACCGCGAGGGCCGCACCATCGTCGCCGTGCTGCACGACCTGAACCAGGCTGCCCGCTTCGCCTCGGACCTGGTGGTCATGAAGGACGGGGCCATCCACGCCCAGGGGGCCCCGCGCGCGATCCTCACCCCGGAGCTCATCCGGCAGGTCTTCGGCCTCGAGGCCGATGTGATGGACGATCCACAGTCCTCCACGCCAATGGTGGTCCCACACGTGCGTGCCGCCGTCTGAGGCCCGTACCGGCGGGCGACGGCCCGGGGCCGTCCCACCGGCTGGTTGAACGGGCCCAGCAGCACCGGCAGGGCGGTCAGCCCGCGCTGGGCCGTGCGATGGGTGAAGTGCCCGCTTCGGCCGGATCATCCACGGGGTGGTGCACCGGGTTGCCCAGTTCCTCGATGGGCGTGCGGTACGTCTCGCGTGCCCACCAGGCGCCGGCAACGGCAATGATCGACGACGCCGCGACGATCCAGGCCGCCGGACCCCAGTTGGCGTGGACGCCCCCGACCAGTGCGGTGCCCAGCAGAGGGGTGAACCCGGCGCACACGATGCCGACCTGGAGTCCGATCGCCATGCCCGTGTAGCGCACACGCACATTGAACAGCTCGGCGAACCAGGCCGGGTAGATGGCATTGGACATCGAGTAGGTTCCGGCCGTGATCGCCGTGCTCACCACGAAGACCAAGCCGATTTGACCCGTCGAGATCGCCCAGAAGTAGACCCAGATCAAGCTGCCCGAACCCAAGACGCCGGCGATGAAGATCGGCCGGCGGCCGAACTTGTCGGAGAACAGCGCGAACAGCGGTTGGGTGGCGATGGCGATGATGTTTCCCACGATGCTGACCATCAGCATGGTGGAGGCCGGGATGCCGACGCTGACGGCATAGGCCAACCCGAAAGCCTGCATGAAGGTGTTCGTCACCGTTTCGAAGGACATCATCGAGATCTGCAGGAATTGCGCCGGATGGGTCTTGAACATGTCCATGAACGGCAGCTTGACCAGATCGTGCTTTTCTGCCTTGGCCTCGAAGACCTCGGGTTCCTCCAGCGAACGACGGACCAGGAACGCGACGATGAGTACGACGACGGAGAGCAGGAACGGGATCCGCCAGCCCCAAGCGAGGCGGTCGGCCTCGCTCATTGCGGCCACGGGCAGGAAGACCAGCGAGGCCAGCACGATGCCCGCGGAGATGCCGCTCATGGCGAAGGAGGGGAAGAAACCGCGGCGGCCCACCGGGGACTCCTCCATCGTCAGGGCGGACGCCCCGGCGGTCTCCGCTCCGGCCGAGAGCCCCTGGCACAGGCGCAGGAAGACCAGCAGGGCCGGGGCCACGTAACCGGCCGTCTGGAAGTCCGGCAGGACGCCGATCAGGAAGGTGGAGCCGCCCATCACCAGCAGGGTCAGCACCAGGGTGTTCTTGCGTCCCATGCGGTCGCCGAGGTGGCCGAACACCACCGCACCGAAGGGGCGGGCGACATAGGCAACGCCGAAGGTCGCGAAGGAGGCGAGCAGGGCGATCGTGGGGTCGCCGCCGGGAAAGAAGATGTGGGAGAAGACCAGGGATGCGGCGGTCGCGTAGACGAAGAAGTCGTAGTACTCGAGCATGCCGCCCAGGAAGGCGGCCAGTGCCGCCTTGCGCGCACGGTGGAGGCGGCGAACCGGGTCCGAGCCGGGAACGGCGGGGGTGGCGGCTTGTTTCGGTGCCATGGTGAGTCCTTTGGAGGTGGTGCTGATACTTGATCGCACGCGGGGTGTTGTGCGTATTCCGAACAGTCGTGCGGTATCTGACTAATACGATGATAAGGCACGTGACGCCAATCACCAAGGGGCAGCCGACGTCATTTTCCAGAGGGCACTGGGGCGGGGACCGGCGGCCCATCCGGTGCTTCGGCCGCGAGGATGCGGACCCGCCCGGTCGCAGGTCGGGCTCCAGATGCGCCGCGGAGATGCGTGGGAAACAGCCGTGCCGCACGAGCTGCCGACGGCATTGGACCTGGTTGGGGCTGAACCGGGCCGCCGAGATCGGACGTGGCCGCCCTCCGCTCGGCTGGTGCCCACAGGGCCGCGCAGCTGGCCCCCCGGCCCGGCCGGACGCGCGCCCCACCCGGAGCCCCACACCTGGGAATGCGCGCACCGGGGCGTCGTCCCGGAGCGGGCCATCCGGCCCGTGCCGCCGGGCAGGAGAGTGGTCGGCCGGGGATGTGCGTGGGGCGCCGGACCAGCAGCTTCGCCGTGGCGCTGCCGACCGGGGCAGGGAACATGGCGCATCCCGCCCAGCAGACCCGCGGCGGCATCCCGCATCCGGCCGAGGTGGGCGGCTGGGCGACCAGGCGGGAGGTCGACCAGGTGATCTACACCGCCCACCGTCCGGCCGCGTCGGCGGGCGGACGGTGGCCCGCCGTTACTTCAGGTGGTCCACCAGTTCCGCGGCGATGCCGTTGTACGTGCCCGGCGTCAGCGCCTGCAGCCGGGCAGCCGCTTCCTCGCCCAGGCCCAGCCCGGCAACGAACTCCTTCATCCGCGCAGCGTCGACGCGGTGGCCGCGGGTTAGCTCCTTGAGCCGTTCGTAGGGGTTCTCCATGCCCGGGGTTCCGGCGACGGCCTCGGCGCGCATGACCATCTGGATGGCCTCGCCGAGCACCTCCCAGTTGTGCTCCAGGTCCGCGGCCAGCACGTCCCCGGCGACGTCCAGGCGCTCCAGGCCCTTGGCGACGTTGGAGATGGCCAACAGCGAGTGGCCGAACGCGGTGCCGATGTTGCGCTGCGAGGACGAGTCGGTGAGGTCGCGCTGCCAGCGGCTCGTCACCAGGGTGGCGGCCAGGGTGTCGAGCAGCCCGTTGGAGATCTCCAGGTTCGCCTCGGCGTTCTCGAAGCGGATCGGGTTGACCTTGTGCGGCATGGTCGAGGAACCCGTGGCCCCGGCGACGGGAACCTGCTTGAAATAGCCTATGGAGATGTAGCTCCACACGTCGGTGCAGAAGTTGTGCAGGATCCGGTTGAAGCGGGCCACGTCGGCGTAGAGCTCGGCCTGCCAGTCATGGGATTCGATCTGCGTCGTCAGCGGGTTCCAGTCCAGGCCCAGGCCTTCGACGAACGTCCGCGAGACCTGCTGCCAGTCGGCCCCGGGGACGGAGGCATAGTGCGCGGCGTAGGTTCCGGTGGCGCCGTTGATCTTTCCCAGGTACTCGGTGCGGACGATGCGCTCCAGCTGGCGGGTCAGACGCCAGGCGGTGACGGCGAGTTCCTTGCCCAGCGTGGTCGGGGTCGCCGGCTGCCCGTGCGTGCGCGAGAGCATCGGCACCTCGCGCGTTGCCTCGGCCATGGCGGCGATCTGCTGCACCAGGGCGCGCGCGGCCGGCATCCAGACGTCCTCTACCGCGTCCTTGACGCCCAAGGCGTAGGAGAGGTTGTTGATGTCCTCGCTCGTGCAGCCGAAGTGCACCAGCGGGGTCAGCGCCTCGATCCCGAGGCCGGGCAGGCGCCGGTTGATGTAGTACTCCACGGCCTTGACGTCGTGCACGGTGATCGCCTCGATCTCCGCGAGCTCGGACACGGATGCGGCGTCGAAGTCGGTGACGATGCGGCGCAGGGCTGCGGTCTGCTCGGCCGAGAGCGGGGACGTGCCCGGCAGGACCGCGTTCGAGGTCAGGTGGATCAGCCATTCGACCTCGACGTGCACCCGGTTGCGGTTCAGGGCCGCCTCCGAGAGGTGGTCGACCAGTGGGGCGATCGCCGGCCGGTAGCGGCCGTCGAGGGCACCGAGTGCCAGCGGTTCGGAAGCAAGGGATGTGCGCGCGGAATCAGCCATGGTGCCCATTCTTTCATGCACGCCTGCCCGCCCGGCACCGCATGACGTGCCCCTCCGGGAGGGCCGGTCCCTCCACCGGCCGCCGATATCCACAAGGACGACGGCGGGGCCCGCGCGGCCCTGCTGCCGCACCTAGCGTGGTGTCCACCGGGGCTGCAACAGGGACGGACCGGCAGGCACCACCGGCAGCCGGGACAGGGGAGGCACCGTGCAGGACTGGGATCTGGCGGCGGCGCGGACCCGGCACGCCCTCGAGGAGGTCGATACCGCCCGCGCCCACGTGCTGGCCGCGCTCGGGGTGCAATGGCGATCGGCCGCCGGCAGCGCCTACCGGGACCGCCTCGAGGACTGCCTGCGCCAACTCGACGCGGTGCCCCGGGAGCTGGAGGAGGCCCTGGCCGCCATCCGAAGCGGGCGGGACAGCCCACCGGTGGCCGGACCATGAGCCACCACGGCGTCGGTGGCGTGGCCAGCGTGGACTTCCAGCTCGACGAGTTCGAACGCGCTGCGGCCCTGCTCGGGCGGGCGGAAGACGGCCTGTTCACGGCCGGCCAGGTCCTGGCGATGGCCCTGGCCGACGGGGCACCGCCGGTGGCGGGCGGGGGGCTGCTGCAATCCCGGGCGGCCGAGGACCACCTCTGGACCGCCCAGTGCCTGGCCTCGGAGGTCGCGGACCGCCTCGCGGCCTGCCGGTCCCGGCTCCAGGCCAGCCGGGCCGCCTACGAGGAGGCGGAACGCGAGGCGGCCCGGGCCGCCTTCCGGCTCCGCTCCGCGACGCTCTTCGAGGGACTGGCGGCCGAGATGGCGGCCAACCACGGGCACCCCAACCGGCAGACGACCGAGGACCTCATCAACGCAGCCCCCGGCTATGCGCTGGCCTGGCTGTCCACCGGAGGCGACCCCGCCTCGGCCCCGGCGGCCCGGGCGACCTGGGGGATCGTGGCCCGGCTGGTGGCGGACCGGGATCACGGCGGTCCCTTCCAAGCCGGCCTGGCCGAACGGCTGGCGTCGGGGCTGGTCGGCCTTGCTATCCTGCGCCAGCTCTTGAACCTGCGCAGCATCCACGTGGAATCCGTCTCGACCTCGGCCCCGGAGGAGTTCGCCACGCCACTGGCCGAGGTGATGGAACTCCAGCGCCGGGCGGAGGCCCCGGTGTCCGGGGAAGGGGCGGTCCTGGTTACGACCACACAGACCTCAGCCGGGACCGTCCACATCCTCACCCTGCCCGGAACCCAGCCGGCGCGGGACTGGCGCACGTCCGCGCGGCTGAACCCCTTTGACGACGGCGGAATCGCCGAAGGCGTGGGCCTGGGAAGCCCCTTCGTCGCCGATGCGGCAGCCGACGCGCTGCGGGAGGCCGGGGCCCATCCCGGGGACCGGCTGGTCATCACCGGCTACAGCCAGGGTGGGATCCACGCGGCCAACCTCGCGCTCGACCCGGACTTGGCCGCGGAGTACGACGTGCAATACGTCATCACCGCCGGGGCGCCCATCGGCGGGACGCCGCTGCCGGACAGCGTGCGCGGACTGCACCTGGAGCACGTCGACGACATGGTGCCGGGCCTGGACGGCCGGCCCAATCCGCGCACCGGCAACCAGGTCACCGTCGACCTCCGTGGCTACGCCCCGGGCACGGAGATGGGGGCCGGGGGGTTCGGCGCCGCGCACCAGTTGGCAAACTATTCCCACCTGTCCCGCGAACTGGCCACCAGTACCGACCCCGCGGTCGTCGAGGCCCGCGCAGCGCTCGGCGCGGTCTTCGCTGGCGCGACGACGGCGACCGTCACCACGGTGACCCTGCGCCGTGGACCCACGAAGCCGGAGCGGCGCTTCAAGCGCAAGCCCCTCCGCGCGCCTCTCGCCCGGGGGCTTTCGGGCAGCACGCGGCATTGACCCCGCGGACCCGGACAGCGGGAGGGGCCGCTAGCGCTCCCGGCTGTCGGGGACGATCCAGCCGATGACCGCCGAGACGATGCTGATGATCACGGCCCCCAGGATGGCATCCCAGAAGAAGGTCTCCACGTGCAGGCCGATCGGCGTGTAGCTACTCAACCACGACGTCAGCACGAGCATGGCCGCGTTGATCACAATCGCGAACAGGCCCAACGTCAGGCAGGTGATCGGCAGGGACAGGAAGCCGACGATCGGCCGCACCACGGCGTTCACGATGCCGAAGATCAAGCCGATGAAAAGGTAGGCGACGACCACCCCGACCATGTCGTTCCCCGCGGCCTCGCTCACGGCGCTGGAGCCGACGGTGATGCCCGGCAGCAACCAGGCCGCGGCGGCGAGGGCCAAGGCATTGACGATGACTCTGACGATGAAACGGAACATCCGGTCATCTTTGCACATTGGTGCCGATCGGCCCATGGCCCTCACGCATCCGGCCCATCGGCGTCCGACCGCCAGCGGGCACCGGCGGCGATAGGGTGGGGGGTATGAGCAACGAGAACCCCGTCACACCCGTCGAGGTGCAACCACGTCCCGTGCTGGACCTGCTTCCGAAGTACGCGGCGGGCAAGCCCCCAGCTGCCGTCGCCGGCCTGACCTCCTTCAAACTGTCCTCCAACGAAAACCCCCAGCCGCCGGTCCCCGCGGTGCTGGAGGCCATCCGCGAGGGCGTCGACTACAACCGCTACCCGGACCCGCTGGCAACGAAGCTGCGCGAGGCCCTGGCCGCCTACCTCGATGTCCCGGCCGACGACATCGTTACCGGCGCCGGCAGCCTGGGCGCGCTGACGCAGATCCTGCAGACCTTTGCCGGGCAGAACGACGACGACGTCGCCGACGAGGTCATCTACCCCTGGCGCTCCTTCGAGGCCTACCCGATCGTCGTGCAGACCACCGGTGCCGACGCCGTGGAAATCCCCAACCTGCCCGACGGCCGGCATGATCTCGAGGCCATGGCCGCCGCCGTGAACGCCCAGACTTCCGTGGTGCTGCTGTGCACCCCGAACAACCCCACCGGCCCCGCACTGACCACCGCCGAGGTCGAGAAGTTCATCAACGCAGTCCCGGCGAACGTGCTGATCGTCATCGACGAGGCCTACAACGAATTCGTCCGTCTCGACGATGCCGTGGACGGCATCGAAATGTATCGCAAGTATCCCAACGTCGTGGTGCTGCGGACGTTTTCCAAGGCCCACGGCCTGGCCAACCTGCGGGTGGGATACTCCGTGTCCCACCCGGCGATCACGCAGTACCTGCGCGTCATCGCCACCCCGTTCGCCGTCTCCAGCCTGGCCGAGAAGGCCGCAGTGGCCTCGATCGAGAACATGGAGCAGGTTGTCGAAAGGGTACAAGGGCTGGTCGATGAGCGGACCCGCGTCGTCGAGGGCCTGCGCGCCCTGGGCTGGGAGGTTCCGGATGCCCAGGGGAACTTCGTCTGGCTGGCGATGGGGGGGGACACCCCCGAGTTCGCCCGGATCGCCGGGGAACACGCGTTGTCCGTCCGCGCCTTCGGCACCGAGGGGCTGCGGGTGAGCATCGGCGAGGAGGAGGCCAACTCGCGCTTCCTCGAAGTTTGTAGCAACTATCCAAAACGACCCACCCTTTCCTAGCCGGTCGCCAATCCCGGCCGGACGCCCACGGGCCAGTAGGCTTGAGGGGTATTTCCGTTATATGCCCCCTGCGGAATGCATACCGCAGGGGGCATATTTTCGAGCGAAGGGTACCCACGCGCATGACCTCAACCGCACAGGCGACCGCGGCAACCGACATGGTCCAGCTGCTCACGCCCGACGGAGAGCTCCTGTCGGACAGCGAGTATTCGCCCTATCTCGCAGAGGTCGGTGCGGAGCAGCTGCGCGGCTTCTACCGAGACATGGCACTGACCCGGCGCTTCGACGAGGAGGCCACCGCGTTGCAACGCCAGGGACAACTGGCCCTCTGGGTTCCGCTGCGTGGCCAGGAGGCCGCACAAATCGGATCGGGCCGGGCCACCTTGGCACGTGACTACATCTTCCCGACCTACCGCGAACATGGTGTGGCACTCACCCGCGACGTGGACTTCCCGCAGATGCTGCGCATCTTCCGCGGCATCTCCAATGGCGGGTGGGACCCGCGGGAGAACAACTTCCACATGTACACGATGGTCCTCGCGGCCCAGATGCCCCACGCCACGGGGTACGCCATGGGCGTCCAGCGCGACCAGGCCGGATGGGACGCCGAGCGCCTCGCGGCCGAGGGGACTGCGGTGGTGGCCTACTTCGGCGACGGCTCCTCCTCCGAGGGTGAAACCCACGAGTCGATGGTCTTCGCGGCCAGCAACCAGGCGCCGGTCGTCTTCTTCTGCCAGAACAACCAGTGGGCCATCTCGGTCCCGTTCGAGGTCCAGTCCCGCGTGCCGCTGGCCCAACGGGCCGCCGGCTACGGATTCCCCGGCATCCGCGTGGACGGCAACGACATCCTGGCGGTGTACGCCGTCACCCGCTGGGCGCTGGAGCATGCCCGCAGCGGCGGGGGGCCGGTGCTCATCGAGGCCCAGACCTACCGCATGAGCGCCCACACCACCGCCGACGACCCCACCAAGTACCGCACGCCCGTGGACGAGGAGCCCTGGGGCCCGAAGGACCCGCTGATCCGGCTCGAGAAGTACCTGCGCGCGAAGGGCCTGGCCGATGAGGGGTTCTTCGCCCAACTGGCCGTAGACGGCGACGAGATGGCGGCCCGCGTGCGCCGCGAGGCGCTGGCTTTCCCCGAACCGACGCTGCAGCAGTCCTTCGAGAACGTGTACGCCGAGGCGCACCCGCTGATCCGCGAGGAGCTGGAGTTCCACCGCCGGTACGAGGCAGGCTTTGCCGACGCGACGACCACCGACCAGCAGCAGGGGGAGCCTCGATGACGACGATGACCATGGCCAAGGCCCTGTCCGCCGGCCTGCGGCGCGTGCTGGAGCAGAACCCCAAGTCGCTGCTCATCGGCGAGGACATCGGCCGGCTCGGAGGCGTCTACCGGATCACCGAGGGCCTGATGGCGGACTTCGGCACCGACAGGGTCGTCGATTCCCCGCTGGCCGAGGCCGGGATCATCGGCACGTCGATCGGGATGAGCCTGCGCGGCTACGCGCCCATCGCCGAGATCCAGTTCGATGGCTTCGTCTTCCCCGGCTTCAACCAGATCACCACCCAGCTGGCCAAGATGCGCGCGCGTTCCGAAGGGCGCTTCGGGGCCCCCGTCGTCGTGCGCATCCCCTACGGCGGCGGCATCGGATCCATCGAGCACCACTCGGAGTCGCCGGAGGCCCTCTTCGCCCACACGGCCGGCCTGCGCATCATCACCCCGTCCAACCCGAACGACGCCTACTGGATGATCCAGCAGGCCGTCGCCTGCCAGGACCCGGTGATCTTCTTCGAACCCAAGCGACGTTACTGGCTCAAGGGCGAGGTCGACACCACCACCCCGGCACAGGACGCCTTCAGCGCCCAGATCGTCCGGGAGGGCACAGACGCCACCATCGCCACCTACGGCCCCCTCGTCCCGGTCGCGCTGGCCGCCGCGGAAGCCGCAACCGAGGACGGACGCAACATCGAGGTCATCGACCTGCGATCGATCAGCCCCATCGACTTCGACACCGTGGTCGCCTCGGTGCAGAAGACCGGCCGCCTCATCGTCACCCACGAGGCACCGACCTTCGGCGGCATCGGCGGCGAGATCGCGGCCCGCGTCTCCGAACGCGCCTTCCTCTCCCTCGAGGCGCCCGTGATCCGGGTCGGGGGATTCCACATGCCCTACCCCGTCGCCAAGGTCGAGGAGCAGTACCTACCGGACATCGACAAGCTGCTCGACGCCCTGGACCGGTCGTTCGACTACTGAGCCAGCCGGCCCCCTCAACAGCACGAGCAAGGAGCGACCCATGAGCATCTTCAACCTGCCGGACGTCGGCGAGG
>DATNBS010000088.1:0-13806 GCA_035571895.1 Arthrobacter sp.
ACCCGGCGGTGTTCATCGGCGCCCCCTGGTGGTTCCTCGATGCCCCGGACGCCATGCTGCGCTTCCGCTCCGCCGTGACCGAGACGTCCGGCTTCTCCCGGTCCTCCGGCTTCATCGACGACACCCGCGCGTTCTGCTCCATCCCTGCCCGGCACGACGCCTCCCGCCGGACCGAGGCGGCGTTCCTGGCACGCCTCGTGGCCGAGCACCGGCTCACCGAGGAGCGTGCCGCCGAGGTCATCGTGGACCTGGTCGACGGCTCCCCGCGGCGGGCGTTCAAGCTGTGAGCGCCCCGCAGGCGGCACCGCGTCCGCTGAACGCCACCACATACGACGCCGGTGCACGCCCCCAGGTGCGCATCGTCCACCTGGGCCTCGGGGCATTCCACCGCGCCCACCAGGCGTGGTACACCGAGCGCGCCGGCGACGGGTGGGGCATCGCTGCCTTCACCGGCCGCAGCCCTGAGGCCGCCCGGCAACTGGCCGGGCAGGATGGGCTGTACACGCTGGTCGAACGGGCCGCTGACGGAGACCATCACGCGGTCATCGGGGCGGAGGTCCAGGCCCACGACGGGGCCGACCTCCACACCCTGTCCACCCTGCTGGCCCACCCGGACGTCGCCATCGTCACCCTCACCGTCACCGAAGCGGGCTACCGCCTGGCCCCCGCCGCGGACGGACAACCGGCCCGGCTGGACGCCGACGACGACGTCGTGGCCACCGACCTCGCCGCACTGCGCGCCCATTACGAGGGTGGGAACTTCACCCTTGGCACCGGCGGCCTGGACGGCCGGGTGGTACGGACCACCGCCGGCCGCCTGCTGGTGGGCCTGGCCGCCCGCCGCGCGGCCGACGGCTGGCCGATCGCCGTCGTCTCGTGCGACAACCTGCCCGGCAACGGCGCCGCCGCCCGCGCCTCGGTCCTCGGGCTGGCCGAGCGGGTCGACCCGCTGCTCGCGGCATGGATCGGGGAGAACGTCTCCTTCGTCGACAGCTCCATCGACCGGATCACCCCGCGCACCACGGAGGCCGACCGCGCCTCCGTCGCCGAGGCCACCGGGTACGACGACGCCGCACCGGTGGTCACCGAACCCTTCTCCTCCTGGGTGCTGGCCGGCGACTTCCCCGCCGGACGCCCGGCCTGGGAGACGGCCGGAGCCATGTTCGTCGAGGACCTAGAACCCTACGAACGGCGCAAGCTGTGGCTGCTCAACGGCGCCCACACGCTCATGGCCTACGCCGGCGTCCTGCGTGGGTATGCCACCGTCTCCGAGGCCCTGGCCGACGAGCGCATCTCGGGCTGGGTCGAGGAGTTCTGGGACGCCGCGGCCCGCCACCTGCAGGAGGAGCAGCTGGACATCCCCGGCTACCGCGCCGCCCTGCGGGACCGCTTCGCCAACCCGCGGATCGCCCACCACCTGGCCCAGATCGGCCAGGACGGCTCGCTGAAGCTGGCCGCCCGCGCCGTGCCCGTCTACCGGGCCGAACGCGGCGCCGGCCGCGACGGAACCGCGGCCCTGCGCTTGCTCGCCGCCTGGATGGACCGCGTCGACGTCCAAATCGCCGCCGCCGAGGACGTCCAGGACCCCGCCGCGGAGCGCATCGCCACGGCGGCCTCCGGCACCGGCACCGACCAGACCGCCGCGCTGCTGGCCGTCGTCGACGCCGCCCTGGCCGCCGAGCCGGAGACGGTTTCCGCCGTCCACGGCCTCCGCGGCACCTTCACCGACTGACTACCCTTCCCCCGAAAGGACCCGTATCCATGAAGATCACCAAGGCCGAGGTGTTCGTGACCAGCCCGTCACGCAACTTCGTCACCCTGCGCGTGGAAACCGACGAGGGCTTCGTCGGCATCGGCGACGCGACCGTCAACGGCCGCGAGCTCGCCGTTGCCAGCTACCTCAAGGACCACGTCGCCCAGTTGCTCATCGGCAAGGACCCGCACCGCATCGAGGACACCTGGCAGTTCCTCTACCGCTCCTCCTACTGGCGCCGCGGACCCATCACCATGGCCGCCATCGCCGCCGTCGACATGGCCCTGTGGGACATCAAGGGCAAGGTCGCCAACCTGCCGGTCTACCAGCTGCTCGGCGGCGCCTCCCGCCGGGGCCTGCGCGCCTACGGCCACGCCTCCGGCACCGACATCCCGCAGCTGTTCGACTCCATCCGCGAGCACCTGGAACTGGGCTACAAGTCCATCCGCGTGCAGACCGCCATCCCCGGGATCAAGGCCGTCTACGGCGTCGCCGCGCAGGCCCAGTCCTCGGGTGAGCGCTACGACTACGAACCCGCCGGCCGCGGCGCGTTCCCGCAGGAGGAGGACTGGGACACCCGCGCCTACCTGCGCCACCTGCCCACCGTCTTCGAGGCCGTCCGCAACGAATTCGGCCCCGAGCTCCCGCTGCTGCACGACGGCCACCACCGCATGACGCCCATCCAGGCCGCCAAGCTGGGCAAATCGCTGGAACCCTACGACCTGTTCTGGCTCGAGGACTGCACCCCGGCGGAGAACCAGGAGGGGCTGCGCCTGGTCCGCCAGCACACCACCACCCCGTTGGCCATCGGCGAGATCTTCAACACCGTGTGGGACTTCCAGCAGATCATCAAGGAACAGCTCATCGACTACGTGCGCGCCGCCTCCACCCACTTCGGCGGGATCTCGCCGCTGAAGAAGGTCATGGACTACGCCGCCCAGTACCAGATCAAGTCCGGCTTCCACGGCCCCACCGACATCTCCCCGGTCGGATTCGCCGCCCAGCTGCATGTCGGCCTGGCGATCCACAACTACGGCATCCAGGAGTACATGCAGCACTCCGCCGCCACCAACGAGGTCTTCCACCAGTCGATGACCTTCACCGACGGCTACCTCCACCCCGGGGACGCCCCGGGCATCGGCGTCGAGTTCGACGTCGATGCCGCCGCGAAGTTCCCGTACCAGCAGGCCTACCTGCCCTACAATCGCCTCATCGACGGAACGGTCCACGACTGGTGAGCGAGGCGATGGTGGAACCAGTGGAACACCCCCAGGAACAGGGCACGACGGCGAGGCCCGGGGACCGCGTGGTCGTCATGGGGGTCTCGGGCAGTGGCAAGACGACGGTCGGCGAACTGCTCGCCGTCGAGCTCGACGGCACCTTCGTCGACGGCGACGCCCTGCATCCCGAGGCCAACATCAAGAAGATGAGCGCTGGGATCCCGTTGGACGACGACGACCGCGAACCGTGGCTGCGCCAGATCGGCGCCGAACTCGGCGAGGCTGCCGCCGCCGGCCGGACGCTGGTCATCGGCTGCTCCGCGCTGAAGCACTCCTACCGGGACCTCATCCGCACCGCCGCCCCGGACACCCGCTTCGTGCACCTGCACGGGACCGACGAGCTGCTGCGCGAGCGCATGCAGGTGCGGCCCGGGCACTTCATGCCCGCCAGCTTGCTGGACTCCCAGCTGGCCACCCTCGAGGACCTCGGGGTAGACGAGTCGGGCAAGGTCTTCGACATTGCCGACACCCCGGCCGACCTGGCCGCGTCCGCCGCTCGCTGGCTACGCGGCTAGAGCCGTTCCAGCAGCTCGGCCACCGAGGGGTAGGTCGCGTCGGGGCGGAAGGGGTAGCGCGCGATGTCGCCGGGCTGCGTGATGCCGGTGTGCACCAGCACCGTGTGCAGCCCGGCCTCCATGCCCGCGATGATGTCCGTGTCCATCCGGTCCCCGATCATCGCCGTCGTCTCCGAGTGCGCCTCGATGCGGTTCATCGCCGAACGGAACATCATCGGGTTCGGCTTGCCGACCACATAGGGGGTGCGGTTCGTCGCGGTGGTGATCAGCGCCGCGACGGCCCCGGTCGCCGGTAGCGGCCCTTCGGCCGAGGGGCCGGTGGCGTCCGGGTTGGTGGAGATGAACCGGGCGCCGCTGGTGATCAGGCGGATGGCCTTGGTGATCGCCTCGAAGGAGTAGGTCCTGGTCTCCCCGAGGACCACGAAATGCGGGTCCTGGTCGGTGAGGATGAATCCGGCGTCGTGCAGGGCCGTGGTCAGCCCGGCCTCCCCGATGACGAAGGCGCGTCCGCCGGGCTCCTGGTGGCGGAGGAATTCGGCGGTCGCCATGGCAGAGGTCCAGAGGTTTTCCTCGGGGACCACCAGCCCGGAGGCGTTCAGGCGGGCGCAGAGGTCACGGGGGGTGTAGATCGAGTTGTTGGTCAGCACCAGGAAGCGCTTGGAGGTGTCCACCCAGCGTTCGATCAGTTCGGCGGCCCCGGGGAGGGCCTGGTTCTCGTGCACGAGCACGCCGTCCATGTCCGTGAGCCAGCATTCGATGTCGGCGGGTGTGCGTCCGTCTTCGTTCATGGTCATCCTCCTGGTGCCTCGGTCTGTCTGGGTTCCCTGTGGTCCTGCCTCCACGCTATCCCGGCCCGGCCCGCCCTGTCCCGGTGCCGGCTCACAGCCATTTGTTGTGCCGGAAGACCACGTACAGCCCGACGCTGAGCCCGAGCATGAGCACCAGGGCCGCCGGGTACCCCCAGGCGAACGCCAGTTCGGGCATGTGGTCGAAGTTCATGCCGTAGATGCTGCCGATCAGGCTCGGGGCGAACAGGATTGCGGCCCACGAGGAGATCTTCTTCATCTGCTCGTTCTGCGCGACCCCGGCCTCGGCCGCCTGCTGGGAGACGAGCGTGGCGCTGAGCGACAGGGCGTTGGTGAGCAGCGCCCGGAAGGAGGCGATGCGCTCGGAGACGCGGATGGCATGGTCCTGGACGTCCACCATGCGGTGGTCCAGCTCCACCGGGCCCTCGTGGTCCGGGTCGTACCGCTGCGTCTGCTCGATCCCCTCGACCGGCTGCCCACCGTTCAGGTCGCGCCGCAGCACAGTCAGGATGCGCTCCAGGGGCAGGGTGGCGCGCTGCAGCTCGATGACCTCGCGGGAGAGTTCGTAGATGCGCCGCGAGACGTTGGGGTTGCCGGAGAAGAGCTGGTCGTCGATCTCGTCGATGTCGGTGGCGAGCCCGTCGACCACGGGCTCGTATTCGTCGACGACCTGGTCGACCACGGCGTAGAGCACGGCGCGCGGCCCCATGGCCAGCAGGTCGGGTTCCTCCTGCTCCATGCGGTGGCGGACCCTGGACAGATCGGGGGATTCCGCGTGGCGCACGGTGACGACGAAGTCCTCGCCGATGTAGACGTGGAGTTCGCCGAATTCGACCTTCTCGACGTCGTCCAGGTACCGCGCCGGGCGCAGGACCAGCAGGGAGTGGTCGCCGTAGTGGTCCAGCTTGGCCCGCTGGTGGCCCTTGAGGGTGTCCTCCACGGCCAGGTCGTGCAGCCCCAGTTCGTCCGCGACCGCCTGCAGTTCCGCCTCGCTGGGCCGGTACAGGCCCAGCCATGCCATGCCCGAATGCTCGCGCATCTGCTGCACCGTGTGCCCCAGCTCCGCAGGGTTCTGCACGCGGTGCCCGTTGACGTAGATCCCGTTGTCGACAATGGCCATGAGCCCACCTCCAGCGCACTAGTCTGCCATTGCCGACGCGGACGGCCGGCGCATCCACCCGCCGGGTATCAGCGGGTCGTGGATCCCAGCTCGTCGTGGCGCGCGTGGACGGCGGCGACCTGGGCGCGGATCTGCTCCACGTCTTTGGCCTTGTCCCGGTACTTCTGCTCCATGGCCTCGATGCCCCGTTCCTCCGCGACGAGCAGCTGGTAGATCCGCTCGCGCTCCGCGGCGTCCTCCGTGTAGCCCAGGTCCAGGTAGTTCTCGGCGTGCCGGCGGGCGTTGTTGATGGCGGTCTGCGCCTTGCCCGTGCGGGAGACCAGGGAAGCGATGACAGTGACGACGAGGATGCCGATGATGACCGCCAGGGAGAATCCGGTGGTGATCTCGACGACGGCGACGTGCTCGCCGTCGTTGATGAACGGCAGGTTGTTCTCGTGCAGGGCGTGCAGGAAGAGCTTGACGCCGATGAATGCGAGGATGGCCGCCAGCCCGATCGAGAGGTAGATCAGCCGGTCCAGCAGCCCGTCGAGCAGGAAGTACAGCTGGCGCAGGCCCATCAGCGAGAAGGCAGTGGCGGTGAAGACGATGTACACGTTCTGGGTCAGCCCGTAGATGGCCGGGATCGAATCCAGGGCGAACAGGATGTCCGTGCCGCCGATGGCGACCATGACCAGCAGCATCGGCGTCAGGGCCTTCCTGCCGTTGACCACGGTGAAGAGCTTGTCGCCGTCGTAGTCGTCGGAGGTGTGCATGAAGCGCTTGGCGAGGCGGATGATGAAGTTGTTTGCCTGGTCGTCCTCGTGTCCGCCGGGCTTGAGCAGGTTCCCGGCGGTGAGCAGCAGGATCAGCCCGAAGATGTAGAAGATCCACGACCAGGCGTTGATCAGTGCGGCACCGGCGAAGATGAAGCCCGTGCGGGCGATGAGGGCGAAGACGATGCCGAAGAGCAGCACCTTCTGCTGGTCCTCGCGCGGGACCTTGAAGCTGGCGATGATCACCAGGAACACGAAGAGGTTGTCGACCGACAGGGCCTTTTCGGTGATGTAGCCGGCGAAGTACTCCCCGCCCATCGTCCCGCCGCCGAAGACCAGCACCAGGATGCCGAAGACGACGGCGATGCCGACGTAGGCGCCGGACCAGATGGCGGCTTCCTTCAGCTGCGGCACGTGGGCCTTGCGGATGTGGAAGAAGTAGTCGAAGGCGAGCAGGCCGAGGATGACGACGATCGTCACCAGCCAGATCCAGAGGGGAACGGTCACGGGTTGTCCTTTGCGGTTGGCAACAGGTCCGCGAGTCTCTCCGCCGGCACCCCGAAGGTGCCGTCCGCCGCGGCCGGCGGGGTTGTGGAACCCTGCGTGTTGACGGCCTTGGCGCGGGGGGATACTCCCTCACGTTCTGTTCCATCCTACCCAATTCCGGCGCGCTGGCACGACTGCGGGGCGACGCGGGCACGACGGCGGCACGACGGCGGAACGGCAGCAGCGCGGCAGACTACGCTGGCACGGTGGAAGAACCAGCATCCCGGCCCGCAAACGCCGACCCAGCCGTCCCGGCCCCCGCCGCCCCGGCCCCCGCCGCCCCGGATCCTTCGGTCCCCGAGGTCGGTTTGGGCCCGTGGGAGGGCGAGTGGCCGGAGGGGGACCACTGGGACCCGGTCCTGCTGCGCGACGGGGACCGGCGCAACGTCGCCGACCGGTACCGCTACTGGCTGCACGAGGCCATCGTGGCCGACCTGGACACCCGCCGCCACGACTTCCACATCGCCATCGAGAACTGGCAGCACGACCTGAACATCGGCACCGTCGTGCGCACCGCCAACGCCTTCCTGGCCAAGGAGGTCCACATCATCGGCCGCCGGCGGTGGAACCGCCGCGGGGCGATGGTCACCGACCGCTACCAGCATGTGCGCCACCACCCGACGGTGCCGGAGTTCGTGGCCTGGGCGCAGGGGGAGGGGCTGGAGGTCATCGGAATCGACATCTTCCCCGACTCCGAACAGCTCGAGACGTATGACCTGCCGCGCAACTGCGTGCTGGTCTTCGGCCAGGAGGGCCCCGGATTGAGCGAGGAGGTCCATGCCGCGGCGAAAACCACGTTGAGCATCGAGCAGTTCGGATCGACCCGTTCCATCAACGCCGCCTCCGCCGCGGCGATCGCCATGCACGCCTGGATCCGCCGGCACGTCTTCTCCCAGCCCGTGGGCTGACCCCGTGGCCGACACCGTGGACTGACCCCGTACGACGCCGGTGCCTCCCGGGAGCCCGGGTGGCACCGGTGCCTCCCGGGAGCCCGGGTGGCACCGGCGTCGTACCCGGGCCCGGTGGAGGAGTTCGCCTGCGGGGCGCCCTACTTCGTGGCGTAGACCTGCACGATCGAGGGGCGCGGCGCCCGGACCTCGCCGGCCGCCGGGCGGGCCTCGGAGGGCACGTAGTCCGGGAAGTAGGAGCGGATCTCCGTGGCGGAGCCCTCCTCGCCCGGGTGCTGGACCGCGACGTAGACCATCGACTCGTCGTCGTGGATGACGGGGCCACAGGTCTCGGCGTCCCGCGGCACGGAGAGGAACTGCTCGACCTTGCCGCGGTCCTTGCCGTCGACGGTGACCTTGAACAGGCCGTCGTTGTAGCCGATGCCGTCCGGGGCGCCGTCGGTGGAGATCCACAGGTTGCCCTCGGAGTCGAAGGCCACGTTGTCCGGGCAGGAGATGGGGGAGACCTGGTCGGCGGGAAAACCGCTGAAGTAGGTCGCATCGCCCTGGGCCGGGTCGCCGCAGAGCATCAGCAGGTCCCAATTAAAGCGCGTCGAGGTGTGGTCGCCGCGGCGTTCGGTGATCTCCACGATGTGCCCGTCGCGGTTCTCGGTGCGCGGGTTGGCCTCGTCGGGCTTCGCATTGGCCCCGACGCCGCGGTTGGAGTTGTTGGTGCAGGCGACGTAGATCTTGCCCGACGCCAGGCTCGGCTCCACGTCCTCACAGCGGTCCATTTTGGTGGCACCGACCTCGTCGGCGGCCAGACGGGTGAAGACCAGCACCTGCTCGACGCCCATGCCCTTCACGCGGCTCTTGCCGTCCTGGACCAGGGGGATCCACTGGCCGGAGCCGTCGAAGGCGCCGTCGGACGGGACGTCGCCCGAGCCGTCGATCTCGCCGTCGGACGTGCCGGAGAACCGGGCCACGTAGAGGTCGCCCTCGGTCAGCAGCGTCATGTTGTGGCGGCGGTCGTTCTTGCGGTACTTCCGCTTGGAAACGAACTTGTAGAGGTAGTCGAAGCGCTCGTCGTCGCCCATGTAGGCGACCACGTGGCCGTTGTCGGCGACGATGACGTTGGCGCCCTCGTGCTTGAACCGGCCCAGGCTGGTGTGCTTGACCGGCGTCGAGTTCGGGTTCTCGGGGTCGATCTCCACGATGTAGCCGAAGCGGTGCGGCTCGTTGGCGAAGGCCTCGGAGCGGGCGTCGAAGCGCGGGTCCTCGAGCTCCCAGCCCATGCCAGTGGCCTTGTTCTCCAGGCCGTAGCGCTTGTCCTCGGCCGAGGTGCCGTTGGTGCGGAAGAAGCCGTTGAAGTTCTCCTCGCCGGAGAGGATGGTGCCCCAGGGGGTGGTGCCGCCGGAGCAGTTGCCCAGCGTCCCCTCGACGAAGCGGCCGCGGCGATCGCGCTTCGTCTTGAGCAGGTCGGAACCGGCGGCCGGGCCGGTCAGCTCGAACTCGGTGTCCAGCGTGATCCTGCGGTTCTTGTGGGCCCCGCGGACGTAGTCCCAGGGCTGCCCGCGGTCCCTGCGCTTGAGCTCGACGACGCTCAGGCCGACGGCCTTGCGGAAGATGTTGCGACGCTGGCGCTCCTCGGCGGCATTGGCCGGGGCAGCGGGGAACATGATCTCCGGGTTGACGTACTCGTGGTTGCACACGAGGACGCCCTTCTTGCCGTTCCGGGACCGGATGATGTCGGTGTAGTCGTTGTTGTAGCCGAACTGCAGGGCCTGTGCCCTGGGGGTCTGGTGGTCGAAGTCGAACTCCGGGGACTGGTTGAACAGCGGGTCACCCCAGCGCAGCAGCGGGGCCCACTCGTAGCCCTCGGGCACGTCGAAGACGTCGGCTTCCTTGTCGACGGGCTTGATCGCCTCGAAGGCCAGACGGCCCCGGCGGTTCCGCTGGGCCGGAAGCTCTGCCGCGGCCGCCGTTCCCCCTCCGCCGACGGCGATGAGCGCACCTGCGGCACCCACGCCGAGCGCGGAACGGCGGGAGAACTCGGCCGAGGCGATGTCCCGGAAGTAGCCGTTGGACGAGGTGTTGCAGACCGCCTTGGAGCAGGCGTTGTCGCACTTGAGCGCGCAGGTGACCGGGCTGCGCTTGCCGCGCGTGTGTCCGAGCATGGGCAGGAATGTCTTGGTATCGGTTCTCACGGTATGCCTTCCAATGGCGGGGAGCGGGGTCGTGACCACCGTGCCAGTGCCGGTTGAATCCACGGGGCTGAGCAGTTGAACGCTCCGTGAACGCCTGGGGTGGAAGGCGGCGGCTCTCCAGCTGCTGGCGGATCCAGGCGCGTCATCTGCGGGTGTGGCGGTGATCGCATGTCGGTAGGATGGGCCCTAGCCAACGATGTCTACTCCCTGCCCAACTCATAAGGAGTCAGCATGCCTCTTGCAACCCCCGAGAAGTACAACGCCATGATCGACGCGGCGAAGGCGGACGGCTACGCCTTCCCCGCGGTGAACGTGACGTCCTCGCAGACCCTGAACGCCGCCATCCGCGGATTTGCCGAGGCCGAGTCCGATGGCATCATCCAGGTCTCGACCGGCGGCGCCGCCTACTGGTCGGGTTCCTCGGTCAAGGACATGGTGGTCGGCTCTATGGGCTTCGCAGCTTTCGCCAGGGAAGTGGCCAAGAGCTACGGCGTGAACATCGCCCTGCACACCGACCACTGCCCGGCGGACAAGCTCGAAGGCTTCGTGCTGCCGCTGCTGGCCGCCTCCGAGGCGGAGGTGAAGGCCGGCCGGGACCCGATCTTCAACTCGCACATGTGGGACGGCTCGGCCGAGACCCTCGAGGAGAACCTGCGCATCGCCGCCGAGCTGCTGCCGCGTTCCGCTGCCGCCAAGCAGATCCTCGAGGTGGAGATCGGAACCGTGGGCGGTGAAGAGGACGGCGTCGAGAACGCCATCAACGAAAAGCTCTACACCACCGTCGGCGACGCGATGGCCACCATCGAGGCACTGGGTGCCGGGGAGAACGGCCGCTACATCACGGCCCTGACCTTCGGCAACGTGCACGGGGTCTACAAGCCCGGCGGCGTGAAGCTGCGCCCGGAAATCCTCAAGGACATCCAGGCCGAGGTCGGTGCCAAGCTCGGCAAGGACAAGCCCTTCGACCTGGTCTTCCACGGCGGTTCCGGATCCTCGGAGCAGGAGATCGCCGACGCGGTCTCCTACGGCGTCATCAAGATGAACATCGACACCGACACCCAGTACGCGTTCACGCGTCCGGTCGCCGGGCACATGTTCTCCAACTACGACGGCGTGCTCAAGGTCGATGGCGAGGTCGGGAACAAGAAGACCTACGACCCGCGCGTCTGGGGTGCCGCCGCCGAAACCGGCATGGCCGCCCGTGTCGTCGAGGCCGCCCAGCGCCTGGGCTCGGCCGGAAAGACGCTGAAGTAGCCATGAGCGACGAACTCGGACGCAACCTGCTCGGCATCCCCGAAACCCTGCTCACCGCCGACGAGGAGGTCGATGCGCGGCTGGCGGCCGGCGAAGAGCCGGTCGACGTGGTGGCGCAATTCCCCGCCTCCTCGCTGGCGTGGTCGCTGCTCGCAGACGAGGCCTACGACGACGGCCGCACCGTCGAGTCCTACGCCTACGCCCGGGTCGGCTACCACCGCGGCCTCGACGCGCTGCGCCACGCCGGCTGGCGCGGCCAGGGACCGGTGCCGTACTCGCACGAACCCAACCGCGGGTTCCTGCGCTCGCTCTATGCACTCCAGCGCGCGGCCGCCGCCATCGGCGAGGCCAGCGAGGTCGACCGCATCGGCAAGTTCCTCACTGACTCCGACCCGACCGCAGCGGAACAGATCGCCGCGGCGGAGTAGTCCACCGGCCCGGCTGCTGTTCCAAACGGCCTGACGACGCCGCGATGGGGGAGTTCTCCCCATCGCGGCGTTTTCATCGTCGCCGTAGGGTGGATCCGGAAAACATCATCGGCCGAACGGGGGGCGGACCCATGGCACTGGACGGGTGGAACATCAACGTCGGAACGGCCAAGTCGATTGTCGGCAAAGCCCAAGCCGACGTCGACTTGCTCGAGGGAAAGAAAACGTCGCTGACGACGTCCTTCACCGAGGCTGCTGCCGCCTGCGACCATCTGGAGATCGGCCAGGCCCTCGATGGCCTGCTCGGCGACTTCCTGGGCCCGTTGCTGGAAGCCGGCCACAATGCGGGAAACTCCATTTGCGGGAACACCGTCTCGACGATCAACGCCTACGAATCCGCCGATGGGACCATGGCAGACGATGCGGAATCGGCCATCTACGCCATACCCACCCCTCCGAGCGCGAAGGGGGATGGCTGATGAGCGTAGATATCTCGAGCCTGCCCGACAAACTTCCCGATACCGGGACCATCGACACCAAGGCCGCTGCAGTGCGCAAGGTCGGGACGCAAAGCAAGGACATCCGCGATGACGTCCAGAGTGACTGGTCTGGACTGGATGCGGTCTTCGAGTCACCGCACCAGGACAGGGTGTTCTCGGCGGTGACCACCGTGATGTCCCCGTACATCGATGCCGTGGGCACGGTCACCGACGACACCGCAACAGCACTGGAGGACTTTTCGTCGGCCATCTCCAACCTCAAGAGCCGTTATGACGCGGTCAAGGAACGGGCATCCACGCACAACGCCCTGGCGGGCGACGACCGACCGGATGACTACTGGACCACCAATGGGGAGATCCAACGCGAGATCAATGCCGTAGCGGGGTTGTATGACGACGCGGTGAAGACCTGTGCCGGCAAGATCTCCAAGCTCAACCCGCTCTTCGGGGATGCCGCCAAGACGGCCGGAACCGTCAACGGCTATTCCGGTCATGCCCAACACGCCCTGGAAGCTCTCGGCCTGACTGCATCCTCCCTCGAATTCAGGAACGGCAAACTCTTCTTCAAGTTCAACTCCGATGCCAACGACTTCAAGGCGAAGGGCATGCCGGGCCGGTTCTCCATCAAGGAGGGCACACTGAGGAAACTCGGGGTGCCGAATTCCTACATCGAGCGTCTGGCGGACAGCCAGAAGGCCACCGGTCCCGAGAGGGTCTCCAAGAACGCCGGCAAGACGATGCTCCACAACCTGGACCCGAAGACGCCGCTGGGCGCGTTGGTCGCCAAGTACCCCTGGCTCAAGAACACCAAGTTCAGCGTGCACGGCCAGAAGGTCGAACTCAAGGTCCAATTGACCCGCGGTTCCGGTTCCCACCAGGGCGGCCGGCACGCGCGCACCGGACCCGTGAAGCTGCCCAAGGCCCTCGACAAGGTGAACAAGTTCGCCAACGGCCCGGCAGGGAAGCTTCTCAATGTCGTGGGCGCCGGAGTGACCTTCGCCGGTACCTACACCGAAGGCTACAACGACAGTCTCCTTCGCAATCCCGACATGAGCCCGGCCGAGCATCGGACCGAGGCCGTCAAGGACGCTGCTGTCGTCACCGCCTCCGAGCAAGTCGGTACCGTGGTGGGCACCGCAGTCGGTCGGGGTGTCGGAGCGGCCGTGGGACAGGCCATCATCCCGATTCCGGGGGTGGGAGCAGCCGTTGGCGGGTTCGTGGGCGGACTGGCGGGCGGATGGTTGGGCGGTACGGTGGGTAATGCCATCGGTTCCACCATCAACGACATCCGGCACGGCGATATCGGCTCGGTGGGCGAGGCCGTCATGGACACCGGTAAGAAAGTCCTCAGCTCACTCAACCCGTTCGACTAGCACCTGGAGCGAAGGAGTCCACCGCATGGAAGATCTACTCCTGCTGGGGGTGATCATCGGCCTGCCGGCCGTGGCCCTCCTGATCGCCTTCGGGTGTGCATGGACCGGACGCTGGCGCACGTGGGCAGCCAAGACGCCGGGGCCATTCATCTTCACGAAGCGGAACTACGCCCCGATGCAATTGGGAGTTGCCGGGGTGGCCCTTCTCTGTATTTGTCCCGCGATTTTAGCGAGCTTGGAACGCTGGGAACACGCCGACACCCTGTGGACGGTGCTGATTGTGGTCTTTGCCCCCATCGGCATCGGCATGCGCTGGTGGTGGCCCACCGCCGTGACCCCCCGATGGCACAAGGAGTGGGTGCATCGCGGTGGAACCGACGAG
>DATNBS010000089.1:0-17106 GCA_035571895.1 Arthrobacter sp.
GACGATGGCCGTGGAGGCCCTGCGCATCGCCGCCTGGCGTCCGCGCGTGAGTGCCGACGCGGACGAGAAGACCATCCCGCACGAGCTGGATCTGCTGCGCACCGCCGTCCACCTCGAGAAGGGTTGCTACAAGGGCCAGGAAACGATCGCCCGGGTCCACAACCTGGGCCACCCGCCCCGCCGCCTGGTCTTCCTGCACCTCGACGGGTCCATGCACACCCATCCGGCGGTCGGCAGCGAGGTCAAACTCGGCGAGAAGACCGTGGGCCGGGTGACGTCGGTGGGGCTGCACTACGAGGCCGGACCGATCGCACTGGCCACCATCCGCCGGAACACCGATCCGGACGCCACCCTGACGGTGCGCGACGGCGAGGAGGACTACCCGGCCACCCAGGAGACGATCGTGGCCACCGATGCCGGCCAGGTCGTCGGCCGCGCCACCGGATTCCTCCGGCCCCCGCGCTGAGCGCCGGGGACGGGCCCGCTGCACCAGACCTCCCGCCGTCGTGCCCTGTCAGGCGCTCCCGAGGCTGACCCGGGTCAGGGAACCGGCAAGCACGAAGCCGAGGGCATCGGCGATCAGCTGCGCCGCCTTGTTGCTCACCTCGGCGGCGAACTGCGCCACGAACCCCTCGGCCAGCGCGTCGTCGGCGGCGATCGCCGCGATATAGGTGCCCAGGCCGTGGCGCCGGAGCGCGGGGGCCGTCAACACCGCCAGGTCGGCGATCAGCCCCTCCCAGACCGAATAACCGGCCCCCGCCAGCGGGGCGTGGCCTTCCTCGGCGACCAGGGTGAACGTCTTGGTGTGCGCCGACAGGTGGACCCCGGCGAGGTCGTCGCGGGGACAGAGGGCCTCGAGCTCGACGGCGGTTCCCGGCTCATGCGCCACGAGTGTGCTCGTGGATTCCTCCACCCGGGGCGGCTGGTCGGCGTAGTACAACAGCGATTCCCCCAGGCCGCGCGCGGCGTCGTCCCCGTGGGACCGGGCCAGGCCCAGCAGGGTGGACTCCGCGGCGAGGGCCTCGTCGTGGGTATCGGCGGCGGCCTCCAGCAGCCAGCCGGGCCCGGCCAGGACCGAACCGCCCATGAACCGGACAAAGGAGACGGTGGTGGCCGCGTCGTCGCGGTGGTTCACGCGCACCGGTTCGCCACCCATCGCCACGGAGGCGAGGGTGGAGTCGGCCATGTGCAGGCGGCGCGCCCACGCCAGGGCGATGATGGCGCGCGTGCCGGTTTCCAATTCCATGTCCCCACCCTACTGACCCACCGGCCGTGGCGGCGGGGAAGCCGGCTATCCGAAGAGGACGGCGGCCTCGTCATAGCGGTGTTGCGGGACGCGCTTGAGGTTGTTCAGGGCGGCCTGGAAGGGTACGCGGTGGATGTTCGTGCCGCGCAGGGCCACCATGTTGCCCCACGCCCCCTCGTGCACCGCGTCGACCGAGGCCATGCCCAGCCGGGTCGCCAGGACCCGGTCGAAGGCGCTGGGCACGCCGCCGCGCTGGATGTGGCCCAGCACGGTGGCGCGGGTTTCGATGCCGGTCTCGGCCTCGATCCGGAAGGCCAGCTGGTCGCCGATGCCGCCCAGCCGGGGGCGGCCGAAGGCGTCCACGCCGCGGTCGGAGTACGCCTCGTCGGCGCCCTCGGGAACGAAGCCCTCGGCGACGACCACCAGCGGTGCGCGGCCACGGTCCTGGGCCTCGCGGACCCAGCCGTTGATCTGGGCCATGCTCACGCCGCGTTCGGGGATGAGGATCGCGTGGGCGCCGGCGGCCATGCCGCAGTGCAGCGCAATCCATCCGACGTGGCGGCCCATGACCTCGGCGACCATGCAGCGGTGGTGGGATTCACCCGTGGTGCGCAGCCGGTCGATGGCCTCGGTGGCGATGGCCACGGCGGTGTCGAAGCCGAAGGTGTAGTCGGTGGCGTCCAAGTCGTTGTCGATGGTCTTGGGCACGCCGACGATCCTCAGCCCGGCATCCGTGAGCCGCTTGGCCGCGGCCAGGGTGCCTTCGCCACCGATGGCGATCACCGCGTCGACGCCAAGGCGCTCCAGGGTCGCGGCGATCCGTTCCGGGCCGCCGTCCTCGCCGTCGAACGGGTTGGTGCGCGAGGTCCCCAGGATCGTGCCGCCCTGCTTGGAGATGCCGCGGACGCGTTCACGGGGGAGGTCGACCGTGTCCCCCTCCACGACGCCGCGCCACCCGTCGAGGAAGCCGATGAATTCGTGGTCGTAGCTCTTGATGCCGTTCAGGACCGCCCCGCGGATGACCGCGTTCAGTCCCGGGCAGTCGCCGCCGCTGGTCAGGAGTCCGATGCGCATGGTGATGGTGTGTGCTTTCGTCAGGTTCACGTCCCGGCTGGGGGACCTTGCTCGGAGCGCGACACTGAGCTCGACACCGTCGATGCTAGCAACATGCACATGAGACGGCCACCACACCCCAGGCGGTGGCCGTCACACTGTGCGCCGGCCGGGGTTCGGCGGCAGGGGTCCTAGCGGCGGGACTGGCCGCCGAGGATGCGTTCGAGCGGGATGGAGTTGTCGTGGAAGGGCAACACCAGCCACAGCACGAGGTAGAGCGGCAGGCCAATGAACGGCAACAGGAAACTGAGCAGGATGGCGATCCGGACGATCGTCACATCCCAACCGGTGGCCCGGGCGATGCCGCCGCCGATGCCGGCGACGACCCGCTGGGGGCCGCGCCGGAACGGCATGGAGCGGAGGGTTCTGTACACGGAGTCCATGGGAAGGTCCTTTCGGGGGGTGGTGCGGAGGTGGACGGCGGGGAGCACGACGTTATCAGGCCCCGGGCCGGTTGGTCCTGGAGGAGCGTCGGGCGGCGACGAGGCCGCCGATGACCAGGACCAGTCCCGCCCCGAGGAACAGTGCGATGGCGACGGCGCTGCCGCTGAGGGTGATGTCGTACAGGACCGACACGAGGATCAACAGGCCCAGGGTGACGACGACGAGTCCGAAGACCAGGGTCCCCAGCGGCACGCCACGTGGTTCGGCCGGCTCGGGCAGGGGGCCCGCCGTCGTGCCGGGGGCGTCCCAGGTGCCCGGGTAGCTGGCCTCCGGATAGCCGGCCTCTGGGTAGCCGGCGCCCGGGGTCCGGGCATCGGTGCGGGTGGCCTCGTCGGCATCGGTATCGGGCTCGTCCGGGATGCGGGATGCATCCGGGCCGCCGGTGCCGATCGGCTCCGTGGGACGGTCCGGCTGGACGGGGTCGATGCGTTCGGTGGGCTGCTCGGCGTCCTGCGGGTCCTGTGCGTGCTGCGTGTCCTGCGTGTTCTGCGGGAATTGCAGGTCCTGTGGTTCCGGCTGACCGGCGGGACGTTCCGGGTCGTGCCCGGTGGTGGGATCGCTCATGGCGTGACCTCCTGGGAAGTGATGTCGATGGAGTTGAAGGCGCCGTCGATGTCCAGGCGCAGAACCGGCCCGGTCGCGTCGGGGTTGATGTTGACGGTGTCGTCGCGGGCGATGCCGGAGTACTTCTGGACGCCCTCGGCGGTGTGCACCTCGAGCGAGTAGAACGCGGAGTCGCCGGTGACCCTGACCGGGATGTCCGCCGGCACGGTGACCTTGAGACTGCTGAACACGTTGGTGACGGAGAGCGTGGTGTCCTCGGTCATGTCCGCGTAGCTGGTCAGGTCGAGGTTGCCGCTGTTGAAGACGTAGGTGTAGTCGTTCCCGTTGCGTTCCACGACCGGACCCGGCCAGGAGCGGTCCGCCGCGAACTGGTTCCCCAGCCCGCCGACCAGCAGGGTCGGCACCAGCAGCGCGATGGTGAAGCCCGTCAGTGCCCCGCCGCGCAGCTTGCGGATGGCAGCGCCGACCAGGCCGGCACCGAGCACGGTGGTCGCCGCGGCCAGCGCCACGGTGGCCTCCCGGCCGCCATAGTCGAGGATGCCGTTCATCGACGTCAGGATCACGGCACCGGCCACCAGGACGGCCAGGCCCAGGACGACGGCGACGGAGTGGCCGGGAACGGCTGGCCGCGGCAGGGCCTGGGGCCGGCGCGGTGGCAGCTGACGGGTGGGACCGGGTCCGACGCCGGCAGCGGTGGCGGTGCCGGCCGTCGAGGCAGTACCGGGCCCGCCTGTGGCCGGCGAAGCGGGATACCGACCCTGCGGTTCGTACGGCCGGTAGGCAGCGGAGGCGGAGGGTCCCTCATATACGGCAGACGGGGAGGCGGCTCCCGGGTCCCCCGGGGCACCCGTGGGGGCACCGCCGTCGTGCTGGTTCCCGGTGTTCCCTTGGCGGGACTGGCGGCTGGAGAAGAACCAGATGGCCGCCGCGACGACCAATGCCGTCCAGATGAGTCCGCCCCACCAGGAGTCGCCGTCGTCGAAGCGCCAGCCGCCCAGGACAAACGGTCCGTTGGCCAGGCCGATGACCGCAAAGACCACGGCCCCGGTCATGCCTGCACTCCATTGCCCCCGCCCGGCTTCCTGGAGGTGGATGCGCCCGTCCGGGCCGGGCAGCAGCGCCCAGGCGACCCCGTAGAGCAGCAGGCCGACGCCGGAGAAGATGACGATGACCAGGACGATGCCGCGGGCCAGGGCCGTGTCGATGCCGAAGCGCTGGCCCAGGCCCGAGGAGACGCCGCCAATCCAATGGCGCTCGCCGCGCTGGACACCCAGGCCCCGGATCCAGCGGAAGAAGGAGTTTTCTGCAGGTGCGTGGTTCATGTCTTCCATCCTTCCGTTCCGGTGCGGGCGCTGCCATCGGGGTCTGCCCTGAACGACCCCTGAACCTCCCCGCGGAACCCCTGGTCCCGGGGCGCGGGTGGGCCCGGCCGTGCTTGGATGGACCCATGATCGAATTCCCCACCCGACCTCCCCTGGTGCGGGCCGAACCGCGCCTGCTCGGGGGAGTGTGCGCCGGCCTGGCGCTCCATCTGGGCCAGCCCGTGCGCACCATACGGATCGGCATGGCGGTGCTGACCCTGGTCGCCGGGGCGGGGATCGTGCTCTATGCCTGGTTGTGGATCATGGTCCCCTCCCGGGAAGACGCCCTGCACGACGCCGAACGCGCCCGCGTCGGGGGACCGGTCTCGCTGGCATCGGGCGTCGGGCCCGGTCCGGGTACCGGGGCTGCGCCGGCTGTCGGGGCGGGGACGGGAGCGTGGGGCCGGGCCCCGTTGCGGGTCGGCGGCCTGGCCGGCCGCGAGATCCTGGCCGGGTCCGGGCTGTTGCTGCTCGGCCTGCTGGTCTTCGCCCAGATGCAGGGATTGCCCGTCGCCTGGGGGCTGATCTGGCCGGCCGTGTTGGTCATCGCCGGAGCGCTCTTGGCGTGGCTGCAGCTGGACATCTCGAGCCGGCGCGGGTTACGCAAGGCGGCCGGCGCCGACCGTGCCGCCGGCATGGTGCGGCTGGTGGGCGGGGTGGCCCTGGTGGTGCTGGGGCTGATCTTCCTGGTCTCCGGTGCCGTGTCGCTCGAGGCGCTGTGGAACGGTGCGTTCGTCGCCGTCATCGTCCTGGCCGGCGTCCTGCTGGTCCTGGCTCCCTGGGGTCTGCGCTTCTGGCGCGACTACGAATCCGAGCGGGCCAACCGGATCCGGGTCGGCGAGCGGGCGGAAATCGCGGCCCACCTGCACGATTCCGTGCTGCAGACCCTGGCGCTGATCCAGAAGCGCGCCGGCGACGAGGCCCAGGTCCTGCGGCTGGCGCGTGCGCAGGAACGCGAACTGCGCCAATGGCTCTACCGGGAGACCCCGGTGGCCGAAGGTGACATCTGCGAGGCCGTCCGCGCCGAAGCCGCGCGCCTGGAGGAATCCCATGCCGCGGTCATCGACGTCGTCAGCGTCGGCGAGCGGGAGGGACTGGAGGGCCACGACGCCGTCGTGCAGGCCTCCCGCGAGGCGATGCTCAACGCCGCCAAGCACGCGGGGGGGACGGTCTCGGTTTACGTCGAGGCCTCTGAGCGCCGCGTCGACGTCTTCGTCCGCGACCGCGGAACGGGATTCGATCCCGACGCCCTTCCCGGGGACCGCTTGGGGGTGCGCGAGTCGATCATCGGGCGCATGACGCGCAACGGCGGGTCCGCGACGATCACCAGCGGTGCCGACGGCACGGAGGTCCACCTGGTCATGGAACAGCAAGCCAACGAGGAGCAGAAACGATGAACAGCGCCGAATCGAGTGCGGGGACGCGGCCGATCCGCGTCGTGGTGGTCGACGACCACGCCATCTTCCGCTCCGGCTTGAAATCGGATCTGGACGCGCGCCTGCAGGTCGTCGGCGAGGCCGCGACCGTGGAGGGCGCCGTCCGGGCCGTGACCGGGCTGCGGCCCGATGTCGTGCTGCTCGACGTGCACCTGCCCGGCGGCCGTGGCGGGGGCGGGGCGGAGGTCATCGCCGGATGCGCCGGGATGCTCGGCGACGTGCGCTTCCTGGCGTTGAGCGTCTCGGACGCCGCCGAGGACGTGGTCACGGTCATCCGCGCCGGGGCCCGCGGCTACGTCACCAAGTCGGTCTCCGGGGCCGAGATCTCGGACGCCGTGGTGCGGGTGGCCGCCGGAGACGCCGTGTTCTCGCCCCGGCTGGCAGGATTCGTGCTGGATGCCTTCGGCACGCAGGCGGCCATCAGCGCCGATGACGAGCTGGACCTGCTCTCGGCCCGCGAGCTGGAGGTCATGCGGCTCATCGCCCGCGGGTATACCTACAAGGAGGTCGCCAAGGACCTGTTCATCTCCGTGAAGACCGTCGAAACCCACGTTTCCAAGGTGCTGCGCAAGCTCCAGCTCTCCAACCGGCACGAGCTCACCCGCTGGGCCGTGGACCGCCGCATCTTGTAGGAATCCCGGAAGGACACGCGGATGTCCGGCTCGGCACCGCCCTGGCCCGTCGGCGTGCCCCCTGGGCCGGGGCACCAGCGCACGCCGCCCCGCGCCCGCTGATCAGGATTCCGGTGCGTTGGGCCTGGAGGACCCGGCGGGTGGTCGCCGGGGTCCGGTCCCGGTTCACGGGCAGTAGACCGTCGACACGCGCGCGGCCCGCCCCCACGATCCCGGAACCGGGTACGGGGACGGGCCGGGAGGCCGGACCGGTGGGCGGTGCTACCGGGCCGAACCCAGCAGGTCCGCGATGCGGCCCACTCCTTCGGCCAGGTCGTCGTCGCCCAGGGCGTAGGACAGGCGGAGGTACCCGGAGGGCCCGAACGCCTCTCCGGGGACGACGGCCACCTCGGCCTTCTCCAGGATCAACGCCGCCAGGTCCGCCGACGTTGCCGGGCGCACGCCATCGATCTCGCGGCCGAGCAGTCCGCGCACATCGGCGTAGACGTAGAACGCGCCCTTCGGGGTGGGGCAGTCCACCCCGTCGATCGCGTCCAGCGCCGTCACGATGGCCTTGCGGCGGCGGTCGAAGGCGGTGCGCATCCGGGCCACGGCATCCAGCGGGCCGGACACGGCCGCCAAGGCGGCCATCTGGGAGACATTGGCGACGTTGGAGGTGGCGTGGGACTGCAGGTTGGTCGCGGCCTTGATGACGTCCTGCGGGCCGGCCATCCAGCCGACCCGCCAGCCGGTCATGGCGTAGGTCTTGGCCACCCCGTTGAGGATGACCACGCGGTCGCCGAGCTCGGGGGCGGCGGTGGCGATGGACGTGAAGGTCGCCTCGTCGTAGGTCAGGTGCTCGTAGATCTCGTCGGTAACGACCCACAACCCGCGGGCCGCGGCCCAGCGGCCGATCTCGGCCACCATCTCCGGCGGGTAGACGGCTCCGGTCGGGTTGGACGGCGACACGAAGACGAGGACCTTGGTCCGGTCGGTCACGGCGGCCTCGAGCTGATCGACCGTGACCATGTAGCCCCGCTCCGGCCCGGCGAAGACCTCCACGGGGACGCCACCGGCGAGCCGGATGGCCTCGGGGTAGGTGGTCCAGAACGGCGTCGGGACAATGACCTCGTCGCCCGGATCCAGCAGGGTCGCGAACGTGTTGTAGACGGCCTGCTTGCCGCCATTGGTCACCAGCACCTGCGAGGGCTCGATGGAGTAGCCCGAATCGCGCTGCGTCTTGGCCGCGATGGCCGCCTTCAGCTCCGGCAGCCCGGAGGCAGGGGAGTAGCGGTGGAACCGCGGGTCGCGGGCCGCGGCGACAGCGGCCTCCACGACGTAGTCGGGGGTCGGGAAATCCGGTTCGCCGGCGCCGAAGCCGATCACCGGGCGCCCGGCGGCCTTAAGCGCCTTGGCCTTGGCGTCGACGGCAAGCGTGGCTGATTCGGCGATCGATCCGATGCGTCGGGAGATGCGTGACATGGGGTCGCTTCCTGGGTCGGGGACGTGGGCCTGGCCGTCCCAGCTTAGCCGCGCCCCGGCGGCGGTCCCAGAATACGTCGCGGCGCCGGGCCGGTCCCGGCAGCAGCGGCGACACCGGCCACCGGCCGCTCCGGTTCGACTTAGCGGGGGTCGAGTGCGTAGACTGTTTCCTCGGTGTCGGAAAACGCCTCGATGCGGTGTGCTTGAACGGCAAGCGCAGCGGGACGGTCAACCGATTCCATAGGGTAGTGGCGCAATTGGTAGCGCAGCGGTCTCCAAAACCGCAGGTTGCAGGTTCGAGTCCTGTCTGCCCTGCGCAGTGGCAATCCGTGCAGTTCGGCGGGGCGCTCGGCGAAATCCACGTCACGGTGCGTTGTGGCCGACAGGCTGCGGTGCACCGTGATTGTTTCAAGAGCTGACGAACGCGAATCGAGGCACAGTGACCGAAGCAACAGCGGGAAGCTCCAAGGGCTCCCCCCGGGGCCGCAAGCCGGCTCAGGGTGGTTTCTTTGCACGCATCGCCTTGTTCTTCCGCCAGGTCATCTCGGAGCTGAAGAAGGTCGTCACCCCGACCCGCAGCGAGCTGGTCAACTACACGCTGACCGTCCTGGGCTTCGTGATCCTGGTGATGCTCATCGTCAGCGGGCTGGACCTGTTGTTCGGCAACGGCGCGGTGTTGGTCTTCACCAACCCGCCGGAGCAGTAGGAACGGCCGACATCCACCCGGACGATCGCCAGAGCGACGTCCAGCCACGATGAAATGTTCTGGTTTACCAGTCAAAGAAAGCAGGAACCGCAGTGTCCGAGCAGGAACGCGAACCGCAGGCCAACGACGACGCCGTTGAGCAGGCAAGCGAGGTCGATGCCCCCGAGGCATCGGCCGATTCCGTGGTTGCGCAGAACGCCGACGCCACCGAGGTCATCGCCGAGGAAGCCGGCGCCGACGAGACGGCACTGACCGGCGCGGCGGACGAGCCCGGGGCGTATGGCGCAGTGAGCCCGCGCAATGACCTCGACACCGAATACGCGGCCGCCACCGACGAGCAGATCGGCGTGGCCAGCGACGAGGACAGCACCGACGGCGCTGCCGCCGAGGAGGACCTCACCGAGGGGGTGTCCGCCGCCGCCGTCTCCGACGAGCCCGCGGAGGCCACCGGGGCCGCCGGGATGCCCGTCGGCGACGCCACCGCCAGCGAGGTCACCGGCACACCCGAGGGCACCGCTCCCGTCCCGGGCGAGGACGACGCCGAGGGGGAGGCGGGCGCCGAGGCCCCCGAGCTCTCCCCGGAGGAGGCCGTGGCCGCCGCCAAGGAGGAGTTCCGCACCAAGCTGCGCCGCCAGCCGGGCGACTGGTACGTCATCCACTCCTACGCCGGCTACGAGAACCGCGTGAAGGTGAACCTCGAGACCCGCGCCCAGACGCTGGGCATGGAGGAGTTCATCCACGAGATCCAGGTCCCCATGGAAGAAGTCGTGGAGATCAAGAACACCACCCGCAAGATCGTCCGCCGCGTGCGCATCCCCGGCTACGTGCTGGTGCGCATGGAGCTGACCGACGCCTCGTGGGGCACCGTGCGGCACACCCCCGGCGTGACCGGCTTCGTCGGCAACGCCCACGACCCGGTGCCGCTGAGCCTGGACGAGGTGTACTCCATGCTGGAGCACACCATCGTCAGCGAGGCACCGGCGCAGGGCGGTGGTGCCTCGAAGCCCGGCCGTGCCCCGATCACCGAGGTCAACGTCGACTTCACCGTCGGCGAGTCCGTGACGGTCAATGACGGGCCGTTCGAGACCCTGCCGGCGACGATCAGCGAGATCAAGCTCGAATCGCAGCAGCTCGTGGTCCTCGTCTCGATCTTCGAGCGGGAGACCCCGGTGACCCTGTCGTTCAGCCAGGTCACCAAGATCCAGTAGGGATCACCGAAGACTTCGTCCCCCGCGCGGCCGCTTTCCGCCGTGGGAGACGATCCGGCCGCCGCGCCACGGCGGCCACCAGCCCCGGGCACGCTCCTGTGTCCGCGGGACACGCATTGAGTAGAAGGACCCGAAATGGCCCCCAAGAAAAAGGTCACCGGCCTCATCAAGCTGCAGATCCAGGCAGGTGCCGCCAACCCGGCCCCGCCGATCGGCCCTGCGCTTGGCCAGCACGGTGTCAACATCATGGAGTTCTGCAAGGCGTACAACGCCGCCACGGAATCCCAGCGCGGCAACGTCATCCCGGTGGAGATCACGGTCTACGAGGACCGCTCGTTCACCTTCATCACCAAGACCCCGCCGGCAGCCGAGCTGATCAAGAAGGCAGCAGGCGTCGCCAAGGGATCCGCCACCCCGCACACCGACAAGGTGGCGAAGCTGACGCAGGCCCAGGTCGAGGAGATCGCCACCACCAAGATGGAGGACCTGAACGCCAACGACGTCCAGGCCGCCGCCAAGATCATCGCCGGCACCGCCCGTTCCATGGGCATCACCGTCGAGGGCTAACCACCCCCACCGTTTCCGCCGCCGGCGGGAACACCCACAACACCAAGGAACGACGACGGAACCTCCCGCGGGGAGGATGCCACCGCCGTCGTAGTGGCAGGGTCCAGCGCGATCCACGAATGACCACGACTGCATAAGGAGAACAAGCAGATGGCAAAGCGCAGCAAAGCATTCCAGGCAGCTGTCGCCAAGATCGATGGCGACAAGCTGTACTCCCCGACCGAGGCCATTGCCCTGGCCAAGGAGACGGGCTCGGCGAAGACCGACTCGACCGTCGAGGTGGCCTTCCGCCTCGGCGTCGACCCCCGCAAGGCCGACCAGATGGTCCGCGGCACGGTCAACCTGCCGCACGGCACCGGCAAGACCGCCCGCGTCCTCGTCTTCGCCAACGGCGACAAGGCCGAAGCGGCCATCGCCGCCGGCGCCGACTTCGTGGGCTCGGATGACCTGATCGAGAAGATCTCCGGCGGCTGGACCGACTTCGACGCCGCCGTGGCCACCCCGGACCTCATGGGCAAGGTCGGGCGCCTGGGCAAGGTCCTCGGCCCGCGCAACCTGATGCCGAACCCGAAGACCGGCACCGTGACCATGGACGTGGCCAAGGCCGTCAACGACATCAAGGGCGGCAAGATCGACTTCCGTGTCGACAAGCACTCCAACCTGCACTTCATCATCGGCAAGGTGTCCTTCGACGCCGAGAAGCTGGCGGAGAACTACGCGGCGGCCCTGGAAGAGGTCCTGCGCCTGAAGCCCTCGGCTTCCAAGGGCCGGTACATCTCCAAGGCCACCGTGGCCACCACCTTCGGCCCCGGGATCCCGGTGGACCCGAACGTGACCAAGGTCGTCACCGGCGCCTAGCACGCAGCCGATCCCGTCCAGGGATCGCAAGAGCGGCCCCTGCACCTTCGGGTGCAGGGGCCGTTCGCCTTTAAGCGAGAGCGCGGCCCTTTACGCAGCGCACCGGTGGGGCTACAGTATTGATTGACAATTCCCAATCAGTGGTTGCCTGCCGCGTCCACGCTCCGTCCCGGAGGACGATCATGTCCATACAGCTCACCATCGAGGACCTGCCGGTCCCCACGTCCCTCGACGGGGCCGCAGGGGCCGATTTCATGGCCATTGGCCGCCTGCTGCGCCACGCAGCATGCGAGGAGCTCGGCCACGACGAGCTGATCACCGGCGATCGCGTGGAACTCGCCCGGGCGCAACCCAGCCCCTACGGCCGGCGCGTGCTCCGGGTGGCCCGCAGCGGGGGAGGTGCCGGCGCCGAGATCATCGGCGCGGCCATCGCGACCCTGCCCCTGGCCGAGAACCTCGAGGCCGCCGACATCGAGCTGGCCGTGGCACCGCACTGGCGGCGGCAGGGCGTCGGCTCCCGGCTGCTCGAAGAGGTGGCCGCACTATGCCGCCGCGAGGGGCGGACCATCCTCAACGGGTATGCCGCGCTGTCCCTGGCTTCCGGCCGCGATGTCGGCGACCCGGATCCGGGGACGGCGGCGCTGGCCCCCGACTCCGGCGCCGGATGGGTCAGCGCGGCCGCCCCCTCGACCGCCTTCGCCACGGCGCACGGCTTCGCCCTGGGGCAGGTCGAGCGGGCCAGCCGCGTCGACGTCGCCGCCGGCGCGGGGGTGCTGGAGCGGCTCGAACGCGAGGCCCTCGCGGCGGCAACTGGCTACGGCACCGAATCGTGGACCGGGCCGGTGCCCGACTGGGCCGTCGAGGACTACTGCCGCATCATCGAGCGCATGGACACCGACCCGCCCATGGGCGGACTGGAATTCGAGCCCTCGCACTGGGACGCCACCCGCCTGCGCACCATGGAGGAACGCCGCCGACGGCAGGGAACGACCTCCGTGGTGACCGTGGCGCGCCACGCGGACAGCGGCCGGTTGGTCGCCTACACCGAACTGGTGGTCTTCGAGGGACAGGAAGGCGTTGCGTTCCAGGAGGGGACCCTCGTCCTGCCCGAGCACCGGGGCCACCGCCTTGGGCAGCTGGTGAAGACGCGCAACCACCAGGAGCTGGCGACCGCACAGCCGGACGTGCACCGGATCTACACGTGGAACGCCGCGGAGAATGGCTACATGCTGCGGATCAACGAGGCGCTGGGGTACCGGGCCTGCCACGTCGAGGCCGCCTGGACGCGGAAGTAGGACCTGCGGGCCGTGGCTGTCCCGGCCATGGCCCGCAGAACCCGGCCGCGCACACGATTTGGTGCCGGGGCAGCGGCAGGATAAGCTGTACGGACCAAAGACCGTCGGTCGGTGGTGGACCATGCCCGCATGCGAAGCCATCCGAAAGTCCCAGCGCATTGGGCGGCCTACGCAGGTGAACGAAGTTTTCCTCCCCGGAGGCGGTGCAAGCCACCCCGGGTTGAGAAGCCCCGTGCATCTGCGCGGGGCGTTTTTATTGCCAGCCCTCCGGGGTTGCGGACTGAGCAGGCCGACTCAGAGACAATCCCCGGAAGGAGGGTTATGGCAACGCAGATTAAGATCTCCGCAGTCGAGGAAATCACCAACGACTTCAAGGAGTCGAGCGCCGCTGTCCTGACCGAATACCGTGGGCTCACCGTTGCACAGCTCAAGGAGTTGCGCCGTTCGCTTGGTCAGGACACCAAGTTCGCGGTCGTGAAGAACACTCTGACGGGCATCGCAGCCAAGGAAGCCGGCATCGATGCATTCGATGGCCAGCTGTCCGGCCCGACCGCCATCGCCTTCATCAAGGGCGATGCCGTGGCCGCAGCCAAGAGCCTGACGGATTTTGCCAAGTCCAACGACAAGCTGGTCATCAAGACCGGCTTCTTCGAGGGCAAGGCCATGGACGCATCCGAGGTGGCCGGCCTGGCCGCACTCGAGTCCCGCGAGCACCAGCTGGCCCGCGTGGCCGGCGTCCTCCAGGCCCCGGCGTCTGCCGCGGCCCGCATCATCGAGGCCCTGCGTGCAAAGCGTGAAGAAGAAGGTGGTGCAGCACCGGCTCCGGCTGAGGCTCCCGCCGCCGAGGCCGAGGAAGCACCTGCTGCCGACGCTGCCTCCGAAGACGCCTAAGGGCCCTTCAAACCACCAAACATCCCGCGGCACCCCAGCGTGCCGCCCCATGGAAAGGACGCCACATCATGGCGAAGCTCACCACCGAAGAGCTCCTTGAAGCCTTCAAGGAAATGACCATCGTCGAGCTCTCCGAGTTCGTGAAGACCTTCGAGGAGACCTTCGAGGTCACCGCTGCTGCCGTCGCCGTTGCCGGCCCGGCCGCCGGTGGCGCCGAGGCTGCCGAGGAGAAGACCGAATTCGACGTCATCCTCGAAGCCGCTGGCGACAAGAAGATCGCTGTCATCAAGGAGGTCCGCGCCCTGACCTCCCTCGGACTGAAGGAAGCCAAGGACCTGGTCGACGGCGCCCCGAAGGCCGTGCTGGAAGGCGCTGCCAAGGACGCTGCCGAGAAGGCCAAGGAGGCCCTCGAGGCCGCCGGCGCGACCGTCACGGTCAAGTAGTAGCCGACGCGCACGCCGCGAGCCCCGCCCACCGACCAGGTGGGCGGGGCTCCGCCACTTTAACCGGCCGTCTCCCGCGGCCGCCGCGGGCCCAGGCAACTCCACCCATCCCGTGGGCCGGGTCACATTACTGCGACACCCGCAGCCGGGTTTGCTACCGTGGTAGGTAACGACTTGATAACGCGCGGTGACCACGGGAGGGGACGACATGGCGGAAACCACGGCCACGGCCCTTCGCCCGGCCCCGGCGGCTACCGGTGAAGACCGGGCGGCCCCGGAACGCCCGGCGGCACCGTCCGCGCCACGGCGCGCCCCCCGGCTGGCACTGCTTGATGGGCTCCGGCTGTTGGCAGCCGTGGGCGTCATCCTCTACCACTACACGGCGTGGCACCATGGCAACTGGGGCATCGAGCCCGCCAAGGCGGCCTGGCCCAGCCTCTCGCGGTTCACGCTTTTCGGGAACATGGGCGTGCAGCTGTTCTTCGTGATCAGCGGCTTCGTCATCCTGCTCTCGGCGTACGGCAAGCGTCCCGCGCAGTTCATCGGCTCCCGCATCGGGCGGCTGTTCCCGGCCTATTGGGTGGCCGTGCTGGCCACGGGCGTGCTGATCTTCTTCATCTGGCCCTCGATGGGGCAACGGCTGTCCTTCTCGGACTGGGCCGTGAACCTGACGATGATGCAGGGCGGCTTCGGGATCCCCCACGTCGACGGCGTCTACTGGACGCTATGGGCGGAAATGCGCTTCTACGGCCTGGTCCTGGTCCTGATGATGCTCGGCTGGGTGACGCGCCGGCGCATCCTCGCCTTCGCCGCGCTCTGGCCGCTCGTGGGTTTCCTCGCCCCGATGATCCCCAGCAACTTCATCCGCCAGGCGCTGATCCCCGACCACGCCGCCCTCTTCGCCGGGGGCATGTGCCTGTTCCTCATCTACCGCTTCGGGCACAGCCCGATGCGCTGGGCGGTGCTGGGGCTTAACGTCGTCCAGGCCGCCTGGCTGACGGGCCGCACCGGAAGCGAGGAAGCCATGCACCTGGTGGGGTACTCGGTCCCGGAGCAGGCCTACTGGTTGATCGTGGCCGCCATCTTCGCCGTCATCGCCGTGCTGGTCCTCACCCCGCTGCGCCGGGTCAACCTGCCCGGGCTGGCACTGGCCGGGGCTCTCACGTACCCCATCTACCTGTTGCATGAAATCTGGGGCTGGTGGATCATCCGCCAACTCAGCGGCCATCTTCCCCGTCCGGTCATCCTGGCGATCACCCTGGTGGTCGTCGGCGTTGCCGCCTACCTGGTCTACCGGTGGGTCGAGCAGACGGTCGGCCGGCGGCTGGGCAAGCGCGTGACGGCCCTGGTCGACTCCGTGGTGGCCCTGCGCGAACCGGCCCGCGGCTTCGCCGAACGCGTCCAGAGGAGCGACTCAAGGTACCGGCCGGCGCCCCGGGTAGTCCCGCACAATACAGGTGGCATCACCCGGGGCTTGTAGCCGCGCCCCTGCTCAGGCGTCGCGGCTGAGCAGCAGGGCCTCGCCCTGGCCGCCCCCGCCACACAGGCTGACCGCGGCCTTGCCGGTGCCGCGCCGCTGCAGCTCCAAGGCCGCATGCAGGGCCAGACGCGCCCCGGATGCCCCGATCGGGTGCCCCAAGGCGATCGCCCCTCCGTGGAGGTTCGTCTTCTCCAGGGGGTAGTCCAGGTCCTTCAGGGACTGGCAGGCCACCGCACCGAACGCCTCGTTGATTTCGATGAAGTCCAGATCGGCAATCTGCCATCCGGCCCGGCACAGTGCGGACTCGATGGCATGGGACGGCTGCGAATGCAGGGACGTGTCCGGGCCGGCGACCTGCCCCGGCTCGCCGATGACGGCCAGGATGTCCAGCCCCTTGCTTTCGGCATAGGCCCGGGAGGCGACGACGACGGCGGCTGCACCATCGGAGAGGGGGGAGGAGTTTCCGGCGGTGATGGTGCCGTCCTGCGCGAACGCCGGCCGCAGGCCGGCCAGGGTGTCCACGCTGGTGTTGGGGCGGATCCCCTCGTCCGCGTCGACGGTCAGTGGATCGCCCTTGCGCTGCGGTACGGAGAGGGCGACGATCTCGGCGTCGAACACGCCGGACTGCTGGGCGGCGGCGGCCCGCTGGTGCGAGGCAGCGGCAACCTCGTCCTGCGGGCGGCGCTCGAGGCCGAGTTCCCCGTTCCTGGCCTCGGTGCTCACGCCCATGGACTGGCCGTCGAAGGCGTCGGTCAGCCCGTCGTGGTCCACCGAGTCGATGGCCGTGAAGCTCCCGTAGTTCCAGCCCGTGCGGCTCCCGGGCAGGACATGCGGGGCGTTAGTCATCGACTCCTGGCCGCCGGCGACGACCACGTCGGCCTCGCCCAGCCGGACCAGACGGGCGGCGTCGGTGATGGCCGCCAGCCCGGAAAGGCACACCTTGTTGATGGTCACGGTCGGGACATCCCAGCCGATGCCGGCCTTGATGGCCGATTGGCGGGCCGGGTTCTGACCGCACCCAGCCTGCACCACGTGGCCCATGATGACGGCCTGCACGTCACCGGCGGGCACCCCCGCCCGGTCCAGGGCACCGGTGATGGCGGCGGCCCCGAGCTCCACGGCGCTGAAGGTGGCCAGCTGGCCCTTGAGGCGGCCGAAGGGGGTGCGGGCGCCGGAAACGAGGACTGGGTCGCGGGGATCGGTCATGGTGGTGCTCTCCTTGGTCGGGATGGTTCGTTACCCCAATTATGGTGATGTGGGCCATAAAGGCCAAAGCGGTCCGACGGGGCCGCGGGGGATGCGCCGGTCGCCGTGTCGGTGGCGGTTGGCGGGGGATCCGGGAAATTTTTTCGCGGGATGCGGGCTTTTTCCGCCGAGATCTAGTATGGTGGACAGATTCTT
>DATNBS010000090.1:0-4704 GCA_035571895.1 Arthrobacter sp.
TCATTACCCATCCCGAGTCGCCGTCGATCGGGCTGACGCCAGAGCAGCAGGCCTGGCTTGCCGCGCAGGGCGCCTACTTCGAGCGGTGCTACGCCTACTCCGGCAGCAGCCAGGTGATCGACGCCGAGGTCCGGGCGGTACGGTCCACCGGTGTGGAACGTAACGTGCTCTCCAGCGACCTGGGCCGGGTGGACGCCCCCCTCCCTGACGTGGGGCTGGCACTGTTCATCTGGGAGTTCGCAAGGCGCGGCTTCACCGAGGATGAACTCCGCCGGATGACCGCGCTGACGCCGCGGGCCCTGGTCGAATGACCTGGCCGCTGCCCGGGAGCAGGCCGGGCAGCGGCTAGCCGGCCTCGGGGGAGGACGCCTGATCGCGGCCGCGGCTGCCCACCGCGACCGCGACGCAGACGATCGCGCAGCCAGCGAGCTGAGCGGCCGACGGTCGTTCCCCGAGCGCCACGGCCGCGACGGCCAGGGCGACGAGGGGGTTGATCAGGAAGAGCAGGGCGCCCCGTGCCGCGCGCATGCCGCGGAGACCATAGGTGATCAGCAGCCAGCCGACGATCTGTGACCACAACGCCAGGAGGATGAGGTAGGGCTCGGCGGAGGCCGGCGGCGGGACGCTCAGCGAGCCCGTTGCCAGCCCAGCTATTGTGGCCGAGGCTGCGCCCCCCAGCGTGGCGTCGAGCAGTGGGCCGACGACGTGCTGGCCGCGCTGGCTCATCCGCAGGCAGATCAGGAAGACCGCGAAGCAGCACGACGAGCCGAGGCCGTACGCCAGGCCGGCCACCGGGTCCGACCCCGTTGGTCCCGCGCCCGCGGCACCGGCGAGCAGCAGCATCCCCGCGACCGCGACCGGGGCGGCCATGAGCAGCCGGCGACCGGGCCTTTCCCGCAGCACCAGCCATCCGAGCAGGCTGACCGGGAAGACCTGCAGGTTACTGACGACGGTGGCGATTCCCGCGCCGAGACCGGCGATGGAATGGCCCCAGAGCACCAGGTCGAGCCCGAGGAAACAGCCGGCCGTCAGGGCGAGCAGTCGCTCGCGGCGGGCCCGCCCGCCGATGCGCCGTCGCTCCACCTCGGCGAGGATCACCAGGACCGGCACGGCGTACAGACACCGGTAGGCCGCCGCCGTGGCCGCGGAAACATGCGCAGCCTGCATGAAGGTGCTGGACGGCCCGGTGATGATGGCGCCGGTGACGACCATGACGGCGTTCCCCCGGGATGGGCCCCGGGCGCCGCTGGCCGACGGGCGGCCGCGTGCCCACCGGCCCGGCCCGGAGCCGGAGGAAAGCAGCCGCGCTATGGGGGACAGCGGGGTGCTGCGGGTCATTCCGGCCGTGGCCGGCGCATGTTGTACTCGTAAGCGGGGTCCACCGGGACCTGATCCCAGCCCCGGTAGAACGCGAACACGTAGGGCTCCACCGCCGCGGCCAGTTCGCGCTGCCTGTCCGCCGCGTCTGTCGCCGCCCAGAACCTGTCCCGCCCTGCCTCCTCATAGCTGGCGCGGACCAAGTCCTCGTCGACCGTGGTGATCACCCCGTTGTCCAGGAGAATCCGGCCGGCGACCACAACCTGGTCGATGTCGGTCGCGTTCGCCCGGTCGATCAGGACATCGAGAGGCGGCGTGCGCGCATATTTCCCCGGCGGGTAGAAGAGCCGCTCTTTCCGGATGACGAGCAGGTCGGCGTCCTTGCCGGTGGCCAGCGAGCCGAGTCGCCGGGACTGGCGGAGCGCCTGCGCCCCCGACTGGGCGGCTGAGGTGAGCACACCCAGCGAGTCCAGCCGTCCCCGGCTGATCTCCCCGGGGATCCGCTGCAGGTAGGTGGCCAGACGCAGTTCCTGGAAGAAGTCCTCGTGCTCGGAGAAGGAGATGCCGTCGGTTCCGAACGCGACATGGCCGCCCTGCTCCAGGATGTCGCGGGCCCGGGCGATGCCGGTGCTCAGCCGGAGGTTCGAGCCCGCGTTGTTCACCGCCACCGCGCCGGTGTCGGCCAGGATCCGTATGTCCTCATCCCCTGCCCAGACGAAATGGGCGCACGATACGTCGGGCCCCAGGACGCCGAGATCGGCGAGGCGGCGCATCGCGGACTTGCCGTAGGCACGGAGGTTGAACAGCATCTCCGAGCGCGTCTCCAGCGCATGCGTGGTGATTCCCGAGGCGCATTCCGTGGCCAGTCGCCGGTTCCGCAGGTACAGCTCATCCGAGCAGGCCGGCGTCCAGTCCGGTGCCAGGATGACGCGGATCCTGTCGTCGTGGTGGTCCCACCGTGCGTGCACGCGCCGATAGGCGTCCAGCACCGCGTCGGTCGGCCATGCGTAGCCCATGGTCGAGTCCCGCACCCTGGCCGCGAGGCCGGGCGGCAGCGACGCCAGGAAGGTGTCATTGTCCCCGTGCACGTAGATGTTCTGATCGCGGGTGACCATGCCAAGGGCCACCCGCATGCCGACCGCCCGGTAGGCCTCCAGGATGGCCTGGTTGCCGAAGTCGGGCAGGGACGGCACCCCGTAGCTGAAGTCGACGACGCCGGTCTGGCCGCCCCGGATGGCGTTGATCGCGCTGATCAGGACGACGGTCCTGAGGTCGTCCTCGGAGATCACGTGGCGGGACGCCCGGGTGTTCGCGCGCTCGAACACGAACTGGAACATCCCCGGCGCCTGCGGGGCGGTCGAGTGGAAATGGCCGTTGATGAAGCCCGGCATGACGAGGTGATCGCTGGATCCGAGGACCCGGTCGAACGGCCCGAGGCCTTCGAGTTCCTCCCGCCGGCCCAGCGCGGCGACGGTCTTGCCTTCGATAATCAGGGCGCCATCGCCGAGGACGGGCGTGCCATCGGCCAGCGAGACGAGCGGATCGCCAAGAACGAGGTAACGCGGCATCGGTTAGTCCCGTTCTCCTAGATCGGAAGCTTGTAGACCCGCTTCGCGTTGCCGCCAAGCACCAGGCCGATCTCCTCCTCGGTCAGCCGGAAACCGAGCTGCTTAGCCCATTCCGGGAACATGGCGATGGTTTCCACCCACTCCCGCAGGCTCATGGAGACCTCGGTGTTCGTCATGTCGCTGCCGAAGATCAGCCGGTCGATGCCGATGCGGTCCCGTATCCACACGAACAGCCGCACCAGCTCATCCACGCTGGCCCAGTGCTGCCACAGGCTGATTTCGATATGCACGTTCGTCTTGTAGATCGCCACGCTGAGGGCTTCCCTGCCCCAGGTCTCGATCCGGGCACCGTGTCCCATGATGATCTTGAGGTCGGGGAAGTCCGCTGCCACCGAGTCAATGTGGATGGGGTGCCCGTACTTGCTCTTGAGCCGGCCGCCGGAATGACCCTGGTGCAGCAGCACCGGCACGTCGTAGTCGCAGCAGACCTCGTACAGCGGGTAGACGATCTCGTCGTCGGGATAGAACCCGGTCGTCGGGTAGAGCTTCAGGCCGAGCATCCCCCACTCGGTCAGCCCACGGATCAGCAGGTCCCGGGCATACGACCGGCGTGGATCCACCCCGCAGAACGAGAACAGCCGCCCGGGCCATTTCTGGGTCAGCTCGTAGCAGCCCTCGTTCTTCTTCTCGATGGGCACGAACCCCTCGTCCCCCACCAGCAGCCCGCGGTCCATCGGCATCATCACCGAGACGTCCACGCCCGCGTCGTCCATCCGTGCGATGGTCTTGCTGCCATCGGGATCCCAGGAGTCGCGGACCGACGCGGCGTACCGCTCCCTGGCCTCGGCGAGATCCTGGTCGAACCAGCGCACCTGGCGGATCCAGCTGTCCGGGTAGGCGGTGGTGTTCTGCGGGTTCCAGGATGGCTCCCGGAAGATGTGCATGTGGGCGTCCACCACGGGGTGTACCACGTCGTTTCCTTCCGTTGCACCCATCGCGGATGGCCCGGCGCACGGTGCCACACGCGCCGGGCCTTCCGCGGCCTGTCACGGCTGGCCGGCTTGCCCAGTCAGCACGCAGAGTTGTAGGCGTTCGTGGCTTCCTGTGTGACGTCGACGTGACCGGTGATGATCTTTTTCGTGGTCATGAAGTTCGCCAGTTGCTGTAGCTGCGGAATGTTGAGGCAATCCCAGCCGGTGCCGGCCGAGGGCGTGATCAGCTTCAGTGACTCCGGGGTGCTGAGCGCCAGGAACTGCGGCGTGTACTGAGTCACCTTCTTGAGGATGGCCAGTGATCCGGAAGGGTCGGCCACCGCCGCCTTCTCGCCCGCGATGAGGGCGGCGATGAAGGTCCGCACCATCTTGGCGTACGCCGCATCCTTCAGCCGGGCTGTGTTAGCGACCAGCGTGAACTCCGGATAGGGCGGGAACCCCTCGGAGCTGAGCGTGAAGACCGGCTCCTGCTGATGGAACGCGAGCCGCGTCTGGATCGCCTCCACGTTCGCCAGGCCACCGGTCATCGCGGTGACCTTTCCCGACAGCAGGGCCTGGACGAGGGTGGTACCGACGTTCACGTACTGCACCTTGTCGGGGCTGATGCCGTTGTGCTGCATGACGTATTGGGCCGTGGTCTTGCCCTGGGGGCTGAAGTAGCCGATGCTGTGCCCGGACAGGCCCTTGATGGTCTTGACACCGGTCTTGGGATTGATGATGACGACGTCGGCCGTCTGCGGCATCGTCGCCGCCACGACCGTGATCGGCACGTGGGCGAGGGTGGCCGCGAACATGCCCGACGGCCAGCTGATGCCCAGGTCGTCCTT
>DATNBS010000091.1:0-3111 GCA_035571895.1 Arthrobacter sp.
AGGCGGCCCGCCGCGGGATCCGCACGATTGCGACCAACCACTTCATGCCCGAGAACCTGGACCCGTTCCTGCCCTTCCCCAAGTGGTTCAAGCGCATCGTGGCCCGCAACTCGTGGCGGGACATGGGCAAGATCATGGGCAAGGCGGCCGTCGTCACCACGCCCACCCCGTTGGCCGCACGCGCCATGATGCGCCATGCCCGCCTGCGCAAGGTGCTGCCGCTGTCCAACGGCATCAAAGCCGCCAACTACCAGCTGGAGGCTGGGGAACACGTGGAGCGGAAGCCGTGGCCCATGGTGTTGTTTGTCGGCCGGCTCGCCGTGGAGAAGAACGTCAACGTCCTCATCGAGGCCCTGGGCTTGTCCACCGCCTCGCCGGCACCGCACCTGACGGTGGTCGGCGCGGGGGAGCAGCGCGAACCACTCGAGCGCCGGGCCGCCGAGCTCGGGCTTTCGGAGCGGGTCCACTTCACCGGCCACGTCGACGACAGCGAGCTGCGCATCGCCTACCTGCAGGCCGACGTGTTCTGCCAACCCGGCACGGCCGAACTGCAGTCGCTGGTGACCCTCGAGGCGCTGTCGGCCTCGACGCCAGTCGTCCTCGCCGACGCCATGGCACTGCCGCACCTGGTGGACGACGGCGTCAACGGCTACCTCTTCGAACCCGGCAATGCCACCGACCTCGCCCGAAGACTGGATGCCATCCTCGCCCTCGACGCCGAGGGGCGGGCCCGGATGGGCGCGGCCGGCCTGCGCAAGGCCGAACAGCACAGCGAGGCCAAATCCATGGACATCTTCGAGGCCCTCTACCGCGGTGCCGACGCCGACGACTTCCTGCCGGGCTGAGCGCCGGCGCGGGAGACCGGGCCGGCCCGGGGTTTCCATTAGGATGGCAGGGGCGCCCTGCCCATATCCGGTGGCCGCACGGGGCGATAGCTCAGTTGGTTAGAGCAAGGGACTCATAATCCCTGGGTCGTGGGTTCAAGCCCCACTCGCCCTACCCACCCGGCCGGTGCGCACCAGCGCACCGGCCGGACCGACGTCCACGGCACCGGCCCGGAAGCGGGCCCCGAACCGGAGGTCCCGCATGAACAGCGCCCTGCACATCGCAGTGTTCGCCGACCAGCATCCCCGGACCCTGGGTGGAATGCAGACCTCGGTTCAACTGCAGCGCAAGTTCCTCCAGCGGGCCGGACACCGTGTCACGATCGTCTCGCCCGGCCTGCGCCGGGGACATGGAGCGCCGGATCCCGACGTGCTCGCCATGCCCACCCTGCCGTTGGGTCCCGGCGAGTACGGCCTGAGCTTGCCCCTGCGGCGCACCGTCAACGCCGTTGCCGCCGGATTGCGCGAACGCGGTACGCCGGATGTCATCCACGTCCAGGCGGACTTCTGGGCGGCCGTGGTGGGCTACGCGGTCGCCGGGGCCCTCGACGTCCCGGTCGTGCACACCATGCACAACCACGTCGAAGCCGGCCTCCGTGCGACGATGCCGCTGCCCGGACTGCTCCAACGCGGTTTCGGGCTCATGCAGCGGCAGGTCTTGCGCACCGGGGCCCCCGCACCCGTCGACGCCTGGGCCTACCTGCGCGGCTTTGCCTCCCGGGCCGCGGCGGTCACCGCCCCCTCCACGCACTTCGCGGAGTTGCTCCAGGACCATGGCGTCTGCTGGCGAGCCGAGGTCATCCCGACCGGGCTGGATGACGATGTGGCCCGCGACCTGCTGGCGGTGCCCCGCGACCGCGTCCCGCGGGAGCGCCCGATGCTGACCTGGATCGGCCGTTTCAGTGCCGAGAAGCGGCTGATCCCCTTCCTGCAGGCCGTTGCCTCCTCCGGGATCCGCGCCGACATCCACGTGTTCGGGGACGGGGCCGAGCGCCATCGTGCAGAACGCCTCGCCGTCGACATCACCGCCGCCTCGATCACCTTCCGCGGGCGGGTGCCCTACCGGCAGATGCTGGCCGAACTGCGCCGCAGCGACGCCCTGGTCCAGACCTCGCAGGGCTTCGAGACGCAGGGGATGACGGTGTACGAGGCGGCGGCCTTGGGCACCCCGACCATCCTCAGCGACCACCGGATCGCCGCCGACCTGCCCGGGGACCTGCTCTGGCTCACCGTCGACGACACCGTCGAGGGCCTGGCCCGGACGCTGGCCGTCGCCACCGCGGACCTGCGGAGGCTCCGCCCGGAACGGGACGCGGCCGTGGAGGCCGGACGCTTCCTGCAAAGCCGGCAAACGGCCAGGATGGTCGAGGTCTACCGGCGGGCTATGGGCGGTCCGACCCCGGGGGGACCGGAAGCAGGATCGAGGGCCGCCGGTCCATCACCAGCGTGAGCGGATCGATGTAGGCGCCGTCCCGGCGCACGCCCCAGTGCACGCAGACCGTCGAGCAGTGCCCGCCGCTGCCGACCGCACCGAGCACCTGGCCCCGGGTGACGGCCTGGCCGACGGCCAGGCCCGCCACTGCGGGTTCGAAGCTCGAGACCAGGCCGCGGCCGTGGTCCACGGTGATGACGGGGCGGTCGACCACGACGCCGGCGAAGGCGACCACCCCGGCGGCGGGGGAGCGCACCCGGGTGCCCTGCGTCGCCAGCAGGTCGACCCCGCGATGCCCGGCACCCCACTGCGATGCCGGGGGGTCGAATTCCTGCAGCAGGCCCCCGGGACCGCCCACCGGCCACCCCCAGGCCCCGGCAGGGGATGCGGGCCGGCCTGCCGGGGACATGTCCGCTGGTTCTGGTGGTCCGGGCCCCCGGTCGGACTTGACGGCGGCGCCGGGGCCGTGGAATGCCAGGGCGGCGGCAAGCACCACGATGCCGCAGGTTCGGCGGCGGAAGGGGGTCCTCATGGTCCGATCCTGCCCGCCTCACCGGTGCCGGTGCCGGTGCGGCTCAGGGTGGTGGATAACCCCGCGCGACCGGCCCGTGTGGAGGGGCAGAGGGCGGTCGGCGCGGCAACGGCGCTGTAGTACACTGGTAACCGCAGTTCTGTGCGTCGATGGCCCATGCCCATGGGTCGCGCGCTGTGGAACTGACTTCGCGCAGTGCACCTCCGTCCACCCGTCGTCGTCCCCGGACGGCGCCACCGGTGGATGGACCCAGCCGCCCACGG
>DATNBS010000092.1:0-4404 GCA_035571895.1 Arthrobacter sp.
TCCGCGTCCTTCCACCATCCCGAACCGGGTCCCGAGCATGCCGACCCGATGCCGGACGTCCCGCCGCCCGAGGCGGTGGAGCGGAACTCGGACCGCCTCGCCCGGCTGCTGGGGGATGTGCCTCCCCAGGTGCTCCAGAGCCCGATCGACCTGCGGTCGATCGGCCCGATGTCGGCCGAGGCGGCCCGCGATCCGGCCCTGCGGACCACGCGCAACCTCATCTGGCTGCGGGTGGACGGCGACCTGCCCGACGACCCGCTGCTGCACGTGTGCCTGATGACCTATGCGTCCGACATGTCGCTGCTCGACTCGGTACTGCTCGGCCACGGCCTGTCCTGGCTGGACGGCCGTACCTCCGGTGCCAGCCTGGACCACGCCATGTGGTTCCACCGGCCGTTCCGGGCCGACCGGTGGCTGCTGTACGCGCAGGAGTCGCCGGTGGCCTCCGGTGCCCGGGGGCTGGCCCACGGCGAGGTCTTCACCGCGGCGGGCGAGCTCGTCGTCTCGGTCATGCAGGAGGGCCTGATCCGGTCCCGTCCCAGGTCAGCCAAGTCCACTCAATAATCCGAAAAACCGCAGGTCAAAAAAGTGTTGCCCCCTTTAGGGGGCAACACTTAAGCTTCTCTACATGTCCGTGGGCTAGATGCCGATCACTCCGGAGGGAGGTGCCCGACGTGACGAACTTCTATTCAGCCGCTCTGGTTGAGCCGAACTGGGCTTTGCGCCTGGGTGCTTCCTGCCTGCCGTCGGTCGGCTTCCTCGGCACAAGTGTGCCCGCTGCCGGGCCGTCCGCCCTGCGCGACAACGCTGGCTCGCCGGCGCTTCCGCGCGTTCGGGGCCGGGTTGCTGCCATAGTCCCGCAGGCGCAGAAGGTCGCCGTTCCGACGGCGGGTGGCCAGACGAATATCCACAACTACATGACCAGCATCTTCACCGTTGGTGAGGGCGCATCGGGTCCACCTCGAGATAGAGGGCCGGTCTAAAGAGCCAGACCGGCCGAGGAATTCCTCTCGAGGCCGCGGATCCGAACACCGGGTCCGCGGCCTTAGTGATTTAAGGCCTAGGTCCCAAGACGGGCGAGCAATCGCCTGACGACAACAGGACCGGCATAGCGAGAGGGGATGGCACCGATGCAATGGCACGATGCCACCGTCAGCGAGACGGGCGCGACGGGGTTCCAGGCGCCCGGATCAGTGATGGCACGGCAGGAGCCAGACGTCAGGCAGGTATTCGATCAGGTCAGCATCATGGCGGTGGGTTCGTCCACCGCGCTCCCGGTGGGTCTGGATCTTCCGTGCACGGAGGACCCGGAGCTGTTCTTCGCCGAGTCTCCCGAGGACGTGGAGACCGCCAAGGCGATGTGCCGGGGTTGCGAGGCCAGGCTGGCCTGCCTGACCGGTGCGCTTGAGCGCAGGGAGCCCTGGGGTGTCTGGGGCGGCGAGCTGCTGATGCGCGGCGCGATCGTGCCGCGTAAGCGCCCGCGTGGGCGTCCGCGCAAGACCGAAGTGGCCGCGTAACCCGGGGCCACGCAGCCAGAGGCGGGCGCGCGGCTGACATGGGCCGCGCGCCTGCGAACCGCACACAATGCATACACAACGGAGTGATCAAAGATGTCTACCGAACTGCTTGCGCGGGAGCGAACGCGCAGCCGACTGCAAGAGGCCCAGCAACTGCGTTATACACGCAGGCTGCGGGCACTCCGCCGGGCCAGCAGGCTCGAGGTCCGGGCCGAGCGCCGGATGGTCCAGGCGTGGCGCCGGGCCGCGGAGATCCGCAATGCCCTGGAAACCGCCGACTACTAAGCCGATCCGGCCCGAGTTCTCACGCTCGGCCCGGTCCGCGCTCGCACCGTCACGATCGTGGCCAGCTCATCCCGGAGCTGGCCACGATCGCTTGTCTGCGCCGAGCAGCGGGTCGAGATCCCCGAGCCCGGCCTCGACCTAGGCCCGGCCGTAGACGGGGATGGCCGCGCCGGAGATGAGGATGGCCTCGTCCGAGACCAGGAAGGCGAGCACGGCGGCCAACTGCGACGGCTTGGGCCACTGGTGGTGCCTGGCGTCCGGCATGGCCGCCCGGTTGGCCGGGGTGTCGATGATGCTCGGCATGATGCAGTTGACCCGCACGCCCTGCTCGCGGCCCTCGGCGGCGGCCGCCTCGACCAGCCGGACCACCCCGAGCTTGCTCACGCTGTAGGCGAAACCGTTCTCGCCCTTCTCCATCGCCACCCGGCTGGACACGTGCACGAGCGCCCCGCCGTCCTGCGCGGCCAGCACCGGCATGGCGTGCTTGGTGACGATCGCCGCGGTCACCAGGTTCACCTCGAGTTGCTGCCGCAACACGGAGACGTCGAGCCCGGACAGCGGCTGCGGCGGGGTGTACCCGCCGATCAGGTTCACGATGGCCCGGGGCGGCGGGGACGTGGCGAACGCCGCGGCCACGCTGGCCTCGTCGAATACGTCCACGGTGACGTATTCCACGCCCTCGTGCCGGCGGTCCTCGCGCGGCGGCCGCGCGTCGGCGACCACGACCGACGCGCCGTCGTCCCGGAACCGCGCGGTGACCTCGTGGCCGAGGCCTCCGGTCCCGCCCAGCACGACGATCCTGCGGCCGGAAAGTGCCTGTCCCGTCATCCGCCCTCCCTAGGGCTAGCCCTCACTGACCGTTCATTGTGCCGGATGCCCGGAAGCCGGGGCTGGCCAGCGCCCGGCTTTCGGGCCGATCATGGAGAGCTAACCGCACGTGAATCAAGGGACGGTGGTCGGGCATGCGCATCGCGGTACTTGGCGCCGGGTCGTGGGGGACGACGGTCGCGTCCCTGCTGGCCGGACACAACGACTGCACCGTCTGGGCCCGCGATCCCGAACTGGCCCGGGAGATCTACGAGCGGGACGCCAACTCGCGCTACCTGCCCGGGTTCGCGCTCCCGTCCAACCTGAAGGCCACGGCGGACCTGGAGAAGGCGGTGCACGACGCCGACCTGCTCGTGGTCGGCGTGCCCACCCACGGATTTCGGGCCATCCTGATCGACGTCCGCCCGTACCTGCGGCCGTGGATCCCGGTGGTCAGCCTGGCCAAGGGGTTCGAGCGCGGTTCGCTGCTGCGGATGACCCAGCTCATCAAGGATGAGCTGCCCGGCCACCCGCCCGCCGCGCTCACCGGGCCGAACCTGGCCAAGGAGATCATGTCCGGACAGGCCGCGGCCAGCGTCATCGCGACCGAGGACCTCGCGGTGGCCCGCGCGCTGCAGTGCGTCATGCAGCGCGGGCTGTTCCGGATCTACACCAACCACGACGTGATCGGCTGCGAGCTGGGCGGGGCGCTGAAGAACGTGGTGGCGATCGCCACCGGCATCGCCCAGGGCCTCGGCGTCGGCGACAACACCCGGGCCGCGGTGGTCTGCCGCGGCCTGGCCGAGGTCACCCGCCTCGGCGTGGCGATGGGCGGCGAGGCGGCCACCTTCTCCGGCCTGGCCGGGATGGGCGACCTGATCGCCACCTGCATGAGCCCGCTGAGCCGCAACCGGACCCTGGGCGAGCAACTCGGCGCGGGCAAGACGCTGGACGAGATCCTCGGCGCGACCAGGACCGTGGCCGAGGGCGTCGGCACCGCTTTCACAGTGCACGAACTGGCCGGACGGCACAATTTGGAGATGCCCGTCTGCCGCGAGGTGTACCGGGTCCTGAACGGCGAGATCCCCGCCTCCGAGGCCTACCGCGGCCTGCGCATCCAGGCCGGCCACGAGCGCGAGCCGGGATAAAAGCGCCAGCACTGTGTCAGCATGGGGCTATGGCTGACTGGTGGCCGTTTGACCGGTCCTGGGTCGACGAGTGGCGGCGGAGCGTGGCCGGAATGCTGTCCGCCTCCTCGGCCGCGGCCGCCTCGCTGGGGCTGCCGCAGCCGGGAACGCTGCCCGGCGACCCGTTCGGCCTCCTGGTGGACGCGGCCAGGACCTGGCTGACCGGGAAGAAGCGGACCTTCCGGTTCGCCGAGGGCGACCTGACCATGGTCCTGACCGACATCTCGGTCCAGGGATCCGACCTCGCCCGGTTCGTCGGCCAGTACGGCCAGGCCCGCATCCTGGCCCGGGACGTCGAGTGGGGCGGCTACCAGTTCGAGCGGATGGAGATACAGGTCAAGAACGTGCACCTGCGGCCGGGCACGCGGCCGCTGCTGGTGGCCGCGCCGGTACTCTGCGAGGGGTTCATGCCGGCCGCCGCCGCGTCCCGCTGGCTGGCCAGCGTGTCGTCCCAGCTCGAGCTGGTGCTGCAAGACGGCTTCCCGCAGGTCGGGGTCATCGGCGCGCCGTGGGCGCGGCTCGACGTCGAGACGGGCGCCGAGGGTCGGTCCATCCATGTCCGCGCGCGCGCCCTTCGCCTGGGCGACCTGCGCCTGGCCCTGTGGTCC
>DATNBS010000093.1:0-12679 GCA_035571895.1 Arthrobacter sp.
GCGCATCTGCATGACGAGCAACGATTCGATAGAGTGTGCCCTCCGCATGGTCGACGAGTGTGACCTCTCCGGTCACGGCGACGGGCAGCGGATTCGCAGGGCGCAGCGTGCTGGCGATTCAGACGTTGAACCGAAATTCCACCACGTCGCCGTCCTGCATCACGTAGTCCTTGCCCTCGATGCGTGCCTTGCCCGCGGCCTTGGCAGCGGAAGTGGAGCCTGCAGCAACGAGGTCGTCGAAGCCGATGACCTCCGCCTTGATGAAGCCACGCTGGAAGTCTGTGTGGATGACGCCGGCGGCCTGCGGTGCGGTGTCGCCCTGGTGGATGGTCCAGGCGCGAGATTCCTTCGGGCCGGCGGTCAGGTACGTCTGCAGGCCGAGGGTGTTGAAGCCGACGCGGGCCAGCTTGTCCAAGCCGGATTCCGAGTAGCCTGCCTCGGCGAGCATTTCCGCCGCCTCATCCTCCTCGAGCTCCACGAGGTCGGATTCGAATTGTGCGTCCAGGAAGATCGCCTCGGCGGGGGCAACCAGCTCGGACAGCCGCGCACGCAGGGCGTCGTCGGCCAGGCCGTCCTCGTCCATGTTGAAGACGTAGATGAAGGGTTTGGTGGTCATCAGCTGCAGAGGGGCGATCTCGGCCGGGTCCAGCTTGGCGGCAGCTGCGCCGGCGTACAGGGTGGTGCCCGATTCCAGGATTTCCTGGGCGGTCTTGATGGCTGCCAACAGGGAGGCATCGGCCTTCTTGGCCTTGACTTCCTTTTCCAGACGGGGAAGCTGGTTTTCGATGGTCTGCAGGTCGGCCAAGATCAGCTCGGTGGCGATGGTCTCGATGTCGCCGGCGGGATCGATTTCGCCGTTGACGTGCACGACGTCGGGGTCGGCAAAGGCACGCGTGACCTGGCAAATGGCGTCTGCCTCGCGGATATTCGCCAGGAACTTGTTTCCCAGCCCCTCCCCCTCCGAAGCGCCCTTGACGATCCCGGCAATGTCGACGAAGGACACCGTCGCGGGCAGGATGCGCTCGGAACCGAAGATCCCGGCTAGGACCTTCAACCGCTCATCGGGAAGGGGCACGACGCCGACATTCGGCTCGATCGTGGCGAACGGGTAGTTCGCCGCGAGAACCTGCGCGCGGGTCAGTGCATTGAACATGGTTGACTTGCCGACATTGGGCAGTCCGACGATTCCGATTGTAAGTGCCACGGCAGACAACTCTACCTGCCGCAAACTGTCGGCGCAGGCTGGCAGAGTGGGGGCATGGATGCTTTTGCTTGGGTTGTGTCGACTCTCACGCTGTTGTTGGGCCTGGTGCTCGGGGCTGCCGGCCTGTGGCTCCTGGGTCTGCGTGACCGCTTTGCTTCCCTGGTCGACGACGGGCACCGCAAGGCCGAGCAGTTGTCGGTTGCGGAATCGTCCCTGGCCTCGGCGCGCGGGCAGCTTGACTCCTTGCAGTCTCGCGTTGAGGCCGACCGCGTCCGCGAGGGGGCCGACCACCAGGTCCTGCAGGTCCTGGCCCCTGTGGCGGAAAAGCTCCACCAGGTACAGCAGCAGGTCTCCCTGCTCGAGCGCGACCGCGTGGAACAGTACGGCCAGCTCAGCCAGCAGCTGAGCGTGGCCGCCGAGCAGGACGCGGCGATCCTGAGGACTACCTCGTCGTTGGCCGGCGCGCTGCGCAACACCTCGGCGAGGGGTACCTGGGGCGAGGTGCAGCTGCGGCGCGTCGTCGAGGCCGCCGGGATGCTGGCCAGGGTCGACTTCAACGAACAGGTCACGACCACCACGGGCAAGCGTCCCGACATGGTCATCGCCTTGCCCGGCGGCAAGTCGGTGGCTGTCGATTCGAAGGTCCCCCTGAACTCCTACCTCTCGGCGCAGGAGATCGACGTGCTGGCCGAGCCGTCCCGGGTTGCGGAGCGGCGCTCCCTGCTGGAATCCCACGCGAAGGCCCTGCGCTCCCACGTGGACGATCTGGCCTCGAAATCGTATTGGGAGTCCATTCCGGGTAGCCCCGAACTCGTCGTCTGCTTCCTGCCCGCCGAGTCCTTCCTGGCTGCAGCGGTAACCAGCGATCCTGAGCTGCTGGACCATGCCTTCTCCCGGAACGTCGCCCTGGCCGCACCGGCAACACTGCTCTCGATCCTCAAGGGGCTGTCCTTCGCGTGGCGGCAGGAGCTGCTGACCGAAAACGCGCGCGCGTTATTCGACGAATCGCAGGAGCTCTACAGCCGTTTGGGGACCATGGGCTCACACGTCACGAAGCTGGGTTCGTCCCTGAAGTCCAGCGTCGAGCGCTACAACTCCTTCGTGGGAACGCTGGAGTCCCGCGTCCTGCCCTCTGTGCGCAGGATCCAGAACCTCGATCCGGGCCGTGGGCTGTCAGCGGTCGATGGTGCCGGTTTGCCGGTCGCACCCGTCGAGTCAACGCCGCGGGTGCTGAGCGCCAGCGAGCTGCTGCAGCAGGAACCGCCGCCGCGGGACACCGATGCTAACGACGCCAGGAGCGAAAGCGCCTAACCGCCGTGCCCGTGGCCGCCCAGTCCCCGGGATGAGTCGCCCGCTTCCTTGAGCTTGGCCCGCAGCTCCTTGGGGAGCGAGAAGAGGATGTCCTCCTCCGCCGTCACCACTTCCTCGGCGGGCCCGAACCCGTACTCGGTCAGCAGGTCGAGGACCTCGCGGACCAGGACCTCGGGCACCGAGGCCCCGGAGGTGATCCCGACGCTGGAGATCCCCTCGAACCAGCCCTCGTCGATCTCGTTGGCGAAATCGACGCGGTGGGCGTCCTTGGCACCATATTCGAGCGCCACCTCGACCAACCGGACCGAGTTGGAGGAGTTCGCCGACCCGACGACGATCACGAGGTCGGCCTGCGGTGCGATCTTCTTGATGGCGGTCTGTCGGTTCGAGGTGGCATAGCAGATGTCGTCGCTGGGCGGATCCTGCAGGTTGGGGAAGCGTTCCCGCAGGATGTTGACGATCTCCATCGTCTCGTCGACCGAGAGGGTGGTCTGCGAGAGCCAGATGAGGTGGTCCGGGTCCTCCACCTGGACCGTGCGGGCCTCGGCCGGGTTGTTGACGATCGTGGTGCTTTCCGGCGCTTCGCCGAACGTGCCCTCGACCTCTTCGTGGCCCTCGTGCCCGATGAGCAGGATGTGGTTGTCCGCTTTCGCGAACCGCACAGCTTCGCGGTGGACCTTGGTGACCAGCGGACAGGTGGCATCGATGGTGCGCAGGCTGCGGTCGGCGGCCGATTGGACGACGGCGGGGCTTACTCCGTGCGCGGAGAAGACCACCAGGGCCCCCTCGGGGACCTCATCGGTCTCCTCCACGAAGATCGCGCCGCGTTCCTCCAGTGTGGAGACGACATGGACGTTGTGCACGATCTGCTTGCGGACGTAGACGGGGGCCCCGTAGTGCTGCAGGGCCTTCTCCACGGCGATGACGGCACGGTCGACGCCGGCGCAGTAGCCACGCGGAGCCGCCAGCAGGACGCGCTTCGGCCCCTCGACGGGTGCGGCAGCGGCTATTTCCTCGGGCGAACGGCGACGGCGGGGCACCCGTGGCATGGGCACGGACACCGGGGCGGCAGGGCTAACGGACATGCCATCCATGCTATCGGTTCGGCGAACGCCCCACGAGGAGCCGCATCACACCGCCCACCACCACCGCAACTGCCCCGCCGACAAGGGTCGGAACCGCGGCGGCTCCCACATAACCAGAAAGCCCGTTCAGTACCCGGGCCGTGACGACGTCGCCAAGGGCGGCGGCCGGACCCCGTCTTCCAGCGACAGACACGGTGTCGGGATCGATGGCAGTGGCAACGGCCAACAGACCCATGGCCCCGAGGCACACGACTAGACCGCCCAGCACGACGACCCAGCCCCGGTTGCGCGGCCGGGCAAGGGCGAGGCCGGCCAGGGCCAGCAGTATGGCACCCAGCGCCGCCCAGGCCCAGCTGGACGACAACGAGACGGCCGTAGCGGTGCGTGCCGAAGCCTCGGGGCCCGTCCCCGGAAGGGCCAACGGCACCGATGCCGTGATGTCGGTCGGAAGCGCGCCCAGCAAAAACCCCAGTCCCGCGTCATCGGCGGCAGACTGGAGGCCATCGGCTGCCAGGGATGCCAGGGGCCCGAGTTCCAAGACGGCGGGGGCCACGTCCCGGGTCCCGGCGCGGACCTGTTCGAGCCGCTCCACGTATCCCCTTCGGGAAGCATCGACGCTTGCGAGCCACGCCTCCTCGAAGCCGGGGCTGTCCAGGGCCGCCTTCACGGCCCGCTCGCTCGCCCGCTCGAGCGGCGCCCTCAAGGCATCCGGGATGAAGATTCCGGCGGGTACGGCGCTGACCACGGCATGGGCCGCAGCCGGAGGCAGCGCCGCCCGGACCGCCGGGTCGCCCGGCAGATCCCCGGCAATCTGGCGCACCGGTCCGGCAGTATGCGCGAGCCGGTCCACCGATGACCCGGCCACCGCGAGGCAAGCCAATACCGCCGCTGCGACCATCAGGACCGCCGCTCCGAACGTGCGCACCTGGCCTCCTGTGCCCTCGGGTTCCCCGGCACGCCCGCCCGGGCGTGCGCCAATTGTCCCAGCCTACTGGTATGCATATACGTGGGCCCGGACGACCGCCGGACCGCCACGAGACCGGGGAGCATGCAGTGGAGAACCCGAATCCGCCAACCGAGGGCGGCCAACGGCCCGACGGCGGGGGGACGCTGCCGCGGATGGCCGGGGACACCACGCCCGACTCCCCCTGGCCCCTGCGGGTCTTTTCCGAGAAGCTCAAACAGCACATCGAACGGGCCCCGGCCGCGTGGATCGAGGGCCAACTCCTCGAGGCGAACGTGCGCAACGGCCACGCCTACCTCACCATGCGCGACGTCGACGTGGAGTACTCCCTGTCCGTGAATGTCTGGTCCTCGGTCATGCGCCAGCTGGACACCAAACCGGAGGTCGGTTCGCGGGTGGTGGCCCGGCTCGCCCCGAACCTCTACCTCAAGACCGGCCGCCTCTCCATGGTGGCCTCGGATGTCCGGCCCGTTGGGCTCGGCGACCTCTTGGCGCGGCTGGAGCGGTTGCGCCATGCCCTGGCCGGTGAAGGCCTCTTCGACCCCTCCCGCAAGCGCCGCCTGCCGCTGCTCCCCCAACGCATCGGGCTGATCACCGGTCGCGACTCCGATGCCGAGAAGGACGTCGTGCGCAACTCGATGCTGCGCTGGCCCGCCGTCGAGTTCACGATCCGAAACACGGCCGTCCAGGGCGTCAACGCGGTCCCCCAAGTCATGGCCGCCCTGCGGGAACTCGATGCCGACCCCACGGTGGACCTCATCGTCATCGCCCGCGGCGGGGGCGCGCTGGAGGACCTGCTCCCGTTCAGCGCCGAGGAGCTCGTCCGGGCAGTGGCCGAGGCCACCACCCCGGTGGTCAGCGCCATCGGACATGAGGCCGACCGCCCCATCCTCGACGACGTCGCCGACCTGCGCGCCTCCACGCCCACCGATGCCGCCAAGCGGATCGTCCCTGACCTCGCCGAGGAACGCTTCGGGATCGAGCAGGCCCGGCAGCGCCTGGACCGGGCGGTCACGCTGTTCATCGACCGGGCCGGCCAGCAGCTCGAGTCCCTGCGGACGCGCCCGGTCATGGCCCACCCCGAGGGCATGGTCCAGGTGCGCAGCGAGGACCTCGAACGCCTTCGCGAACGCTCGCACCGCTCCATCGACACACTGCTCCGGCGCGGGCACGACGCCGTGGCCCACCTACGTGCCCAGGTCCGGTCACTCTCGCCACAGCAGACACTGGACCGGGGCTACGCGGTGGTGCAGACCCACGATGGCGCCGTGGTTCGCTCCCCCGTCGACGCACCCGTCGACACGGGGCTGGCCATCCGGCTGGCCCGAGGCAAGCTCACCGCGGTCGTCGCCTCGGCCGAAGACCAACCCCACAACGGCACCGACAGGAAGGCAGCAGGATGACGGAGACCGAAGCCAACGCGGACATCGCCGGGCTCAGCTACGAACAGGCGCGCGAGGAACTGGTCGCCGTGGTCGCCCAGCTGGAAGCCGGCGGCGCCAGCCTGGAGCAGTCGCTGGCCCTCTGGGAGCGGGGCGAGGCGCTCGCTGCCCGCTGCGAGGCCTGGCTTGAAGGTGCCCGGGAACGGCTCGATGCCGCCCGGAACCGGGCCGGACGTCCCGAGGCGGGCTCCGCGGCCGGCGACTGACTCCCCGTCCCTGCCGCGGAAAGCCCGCCGGCGGTAGCCTGAGGGGCAGCAACAGCACTTATCGGGGAGCCAACATGTCCAAGGTCAGGGTCCACAATCTGAACATCTCCCTCGATGGCTACGCCGCCGGCGAGCGGGTGACCCTCGAGGAACACATCGGCGGGGCAGGGCAGCTCTTTGCCGCCTTCGACGGCCGGGTCATCCACGGGGTCGACCAGGTCGACGCACCTATCACGCTGGACCGTGCACTGACCAGCCTGTGGGGGCAGGGCATCGGTGCGGAGATCATGGGGCGGCGCAAGTTCGGCCCCCAGAGCGGCCCCTGGCCCGACGACGGCTGGCGGGGTTGGTGGGGCGAGGAACCGCCCTTCGGCACGCCCGTGTTCGTCATGACCCATCATGCCCATCCGCCCCTGGCCTTTGGGAACGGCACGAGCTTCCATTTTGTGGAGGGGACCCCGCAGGAGGTGCTGCGCCTTGCCCAGGAGGCAGCCGGGGGCGCGGACGTGCGCCTGGGCGGAGGGCCGAGTACGGTGCGGCAATTCCTCGAAGCCGACCTGGTCGACTTCATGCACCTGGCCGTCGTGCCGGTCACTCTCGGCCGCGGGGTGCGCTTGTGGGACGGCATCCCGGGCGTCGAGGACCGCTTCGTCATCGAAACGGTCGCCTCGGCCAGCGGCCTGGTGCACCAGCTGTGGAACCGGAAACCGACCAGCTGACCAGCCCTCGTGAGGCCGGCTCGGCCTGGCCGGCGTCGGTCTCAGCCGACGTGCCGGGCGTCCTCCAGCCGTCGCCGTTGGGTCTCGACATCGAAGTCCGCAGCGGGCCACTGCGGGTCGATCCCGGCCAGCGCCTCCAGCAGCAGGTGCTGGACCGCGACGCGGGCATACCATTTGCGGTTGGCGGGCACGACGTACCACGGGGCGTGGTCGGCGTCGGTTTCCCGGATGGCCTTCTCGTAGGCCTGCATGTAGGCGCTCCACTCCCGCCGCTCGTCGATGTCGCCGGGGTTGAACTTCCAGTGCTTGTCGGGGCGGTCCAGGCGCTCGGAAAGACGCTCGTATTGTTCCTCCGGGGAGATGTTCAACATGACCTTGACGATGCGGGTTCCGTCGTCGGCGAGGCGCTGTTCGAAGTCGCGGATCGCCCCGTACCGGCGTTCCAGCTCCTCCGCTGAGGCCAACCGGCGGACACGGCCGATGAGCACGTCCTCGTAGTGGGACCGGTCGAAGACCCCGATCATCCCGGCACCGGGCAACCGGCGCTCGATGCGCCAGAGGAAGTCGTGCCGCTTCTCGGCGGCGGTGGGCGCCTTGAAGCCGTGGAGTTCGACGCCCTGGGGGTCGACGGTGCCGATGACGTGGCGGATGATCCCGCCCTTGCCGGCGGTGTCCATGGCCTGCAGGATCAGCAGCACGCGCGCCGGGTCGTCGCCTCGGCGGGCCTGCGCGTAGAGGCGTTCCTGGAGCTCGTCGAGGTCCCCATCGGCCGCGTCCAGGGCCTTGCGGCCCTCGGACTTTCCGCCGCCGAAGCCGGGCTTCGCACCGGGATCGGCGTCCAGCAGCGAAAAGCCGCGTCCGGCCCGCAGCAGCGTCGAGACCGGATGCGAGAACCCGTAGGCTGCACCGGGGAATCCCCGGGACTTCCCTTTGCCCATGTCTGGCTCCTTCGCGGTTGCGTCCACCGGCGGGGTGACCGCCAGTGTGCCCCACTATGCCATCCACCCGGTGCCGGGCACAGCCTTCCTACCGGCGGATGTCGTCCAGGAACTCCGCGATCCTGCCGATCGCCTCCTCCAGGTCCCGGACCGAGGGCAGGGTCACCAGCCGGAAGTGGTCGGGGGTGATCCAGTTGAAGGCGCGGCCGTGGGAGATGAGGATCTTCTGCTGCTTGAGCAGGTCCAGGGCGAACTGCTCGTCGTCGTCGAAGTGGAAGACCTCGCGGTCCAGTTTCGGGAAGAGGTACATCGCCCCGCGGGCCTGCTGGACGGATACGCCCTCGATGTCGTTGAGCATCCGGTAGGCGGTGTCGCGTTGTTCCTTGAGCCGGCCACCTGGCAGGATCAGGTCGTTGATGGACTGGTAGCCGCCCAGGGCGGTCTGGATGGCATGCTGGGCCGGGACATTGGCGCACAGGCGCATGTTGGTGAGCAGGTTGATGCCCTCGATGTAGTCCGAGGCCAGGTGCCGGGGTCCGGAAATGGCCATCCACCCTGCGCGGAAGCCGCAAACCCGGTAGGCCTTGGACAGACCGGAGAACGTCAGGATGAGCACGTCGTCGGCCAGCGCCGCGGTGTTGTAGTGCACCGCGTCGTCGTAGAGGATCTTCTCGTAGATCTCGTCTGAGAAGACGATCAGCCCGTGCTTGCGGGCCAGTTCAAGCATGGCCTCGATGACGTGCTTGGGGTATACGGCCCCGGTGGGGTTGTTCGGGTTGATGATGACCATGCCCTTGGTGCGCGGGGTGATCTTCGCCTCGAGGTCCTCCAGGTCCGGCAGCCAGCCCTCCTCCTCGACGTTGAGGTAGTGCACCGGCGTGCCCCCGGCCAGGGACACCGAGGCGGTCCACAGCGGGTAGTCCGGTGCCGGGATGAGGATCTCGTCGCCGTTGTCCAGCAAGGCGTTCAGGCTCAGCGTGATCAGCTCCGAGACGCCATTGCCCAGGTAGACGTCGTCGACGCCGATCGTCTGGATGCCGCGGGTCTGGTAATACTGCGACACGGCCGTGCGGGCGGAGAAGATGCCCCGGGAATCGGAATACCCCTGGGCCTGGGGCAGGTTGCGGATGATGTCCACGAGGATCGCGTCGGGGGCCTCGAAGCCGAAGGGCGCCGGGTTGCCGATGTTCAGCTTCAGGATGCGGTGGCCCTCGGATTCCATCCGCTGGGCGTGTTCAAGCAGCGGGCCCCGGATGTCGTAGAGGACGTTGTGGAGCTTGTTGGATTGCTTGAACTCGGGCATTGGACCAGCATATGACAGCGGCGTCGTGCGGTCTGTGATCGACTGCACGACGCCGCGACATGATGCGTCGTATTGGACCTGGCTACTTCCCGTCCAGGCCCTTCTCCTTCAGCCACTCGGCCGCGGCATCGGCCGGGTCGAGCTTGGCATCGCCGGAAACGAAGCCGTTCAGCTCGATCAGGTCCTCGGTGGACAGCTCGCCGGAGACCTTGTTCAAGACCTCCGCGGCCTGCTGGCTGACAGCCCCGGCGTTGACCAGGGGCAGGACCTGCTGGGCGATGAAGTTGTTCTTCGGGTCCTCCAAGACCACCAATCCGTTGTCCTTGATGGCCGGGCTGGTCGTGAAGATGTCGGCGACCTGGATCTCGTTGTTGATCAGTGCCTTCACGGTCACCGGTCCCCCGCCGTCGGAGATCGGCTGGAAGGCCTTCGGCGTGCAGTCGTACTTCGACTTCAGCCCGGGCAGACCGTACGCGCGTTCCTTGAACTCCGGCGGTGCGCCGAGTTCGAGTTGGCCGCAGACCTTGGCGAGGTCGGTGATGGACTTCAGGTCATACTTCTCCGCGGTGGCGGCGGTGACGACCAGGGAGTCCTTGTCCTCGGCCTTGGAGGCCTGCAGCACGCCGAGCCCCTCGGGCACCGCGTCCTTGAGGGCGTCGGTGATGTCGCCCGCGGAGACCGCGGTGGCGTCGGGGTTGAAGTAGAGCAGCAGGTTCCCGGAATAGTCCGGCACGATGTCTGCCGAACCGTCCTTGACGGCTCCGACATACGCTTCGCGGGCGCCGATGCCCGGCTTGGTGGTGGCCTCGATCCCGGCGCCTTCGAGCGCCCCGGCGTAGATCTCGGCGATGATCTTGCTTTCCGGGAAATCGGCGGAGCCGACGACCAGGGGCCGGTCGAGTGCCGAGCCGGAGGCCTGCGGGGTGTCGGGAGCCAAGGGGTCCGATCCACTGCACGCCGAGAGGGACAGCGCGGCGACCAGCCCGAGGGCGGCTCCGAGCGCGAGTCGGCGGCTGGGGCGGGGCGGCTTCGGTATCTGGTTCATGGAGTGCCTCCTAGATGGGTTTTCAGTCCGGGCGAGACGGCAATCCGTTGGACCAGCGCCAGCACCGCATCCACCACAATAGCCAATAAGGCGATCACCACCGCCCCTCCGAGGACCTGCGGGTAGTCCCGCACGGCGATGCCGTCGATGAGGTACCGGCCCAGCCCGCCGAGGTTGATCACCGAAACCACCGCCACGGTGGCGATGATCTGGAGCACTGCCAGGCGCAGCGCGCCCATCAGCACCGGCAGCGCGTTGGGAACCTCGACGCGGAAGAGGACCTGTGGCTCGGTCATCCCCATGGCGCGGGCCCCGTCGACCACGGTGGGCTCGACGGCTCCGATGCCCGCGGCGATGCCGGCCAGCAGCGGCGGCACGGCCAGCAGGACCAGGGCCCAGATCGGGGGCATGATGCCCAGCGTGCCGGACAGCAGGACGAACAGGGTCACCATGCCCAGCGTCGGCAGGGCGCGCAGCATCCCGGATCCGGCGATCACCGCGACGCGGCCCCGCCCCGTGTGCCCCACCAGCAGTCCGACGGGCACCGCGATCGCCAGGGCGATGGCCAACGTCAATCCGGTATAGGCCAGGTGCTCCAGCAGTCGGACCGGGAGACTGCCGGGCCCGCTGAGCGTGCCCGGCCGAGACAGCCATTCGCCCAGGCCCCCGAGCGGTCCCAACGCGGGCACGGCGACGGGCAGTGCCGGTGCCATGGTGGCGAACGGGTTCATGCGGCCACCCAACGGGCCCGGCGCCGGACGGTCCCGGCCCGCTGCCAGGGCGTCAAGACACGCTGCAACAGGACCAGGAGCAGGTCCATCAGCAGAGCCAGGGCCAGGGTGGCCACGATGCCCACGGCGATTTCGAAGGGGAAGTTACGGCGCAGACCATCCATGAACAGGGTGCCCAGGTTCTCGATTCCGATCAGCGCGCCGACACTGACCAGCGAGATGTTGCTGACCGAGACCACGCGCAGGGCGGGGAAGAGCACCGGCAGGGACAGCGGCAGGTCGACGGCGAAGAACCGGCGCAGCGGCCGGTACCCCATCGCGTCCGCGGCGCGCAGCACGGCCGGGTCCACGGCTTCGAGCGCGTCGGCGGCACTGCGCACCAGCAGGGCAACGGCATAGAGAGTCAAGGCGACGACGACGTTGGCCGGGTCCAGGATCTGCGTGCCCAGGATCGAGGGCAGCACGACGAACAGGGCCAGCGAGGGGATCGTGTAGAGCAGCGCGCTGAGTTGGACGACTCCCAGACGCAGGGCGCGACGGCGCGGCGTGCCGTTGGAGCGGATGAACCGCGCCGCGGGAACGGAGACCACGGCGGCCAGCACCAACGGCAGGATGGACTGCACGAGATGGCTTCCCGCCAGGTGCAGGATCTCCTCGAGGTGGGCCTCAAGCCACAGCATCCGGCTCCCTCCCGCCGATTTGGCGGCCGATCTCCGCGGCATCCAGCACGCCCGTCGCGACACCGTCCCCGTCGACGGCGACCGCCAGCCCGGACAGCGAGGTCAGGGCGGCGTCCAGCGCCGCGCGGATGCTGGCCGAGGGCGGGATCCGGACGCCGTCGGCGAGGTCGGCCGCGGAGTACCCGCCCGGCGGCGTCCAGTCGAGCCCTGCCGCAGGCCGGAAGGACAGCGCGCGGAAGCCGCGGTCGCGACCGATGAAGTGGGCCACGAAGTCGTTGGCGGGGGCGCGGAGCAGTTCGGCCGGCGGGCAGAACTGCTGCAGGACTCCCCCGTTGCCCATGACCGCGACCTGGTCGCCGAGCAGGATCGCCTCGTCGATGTCGTGGGTGACGAACACGATGGTCTTGGACAGCTGGGCCTGCAGGCGCAGCAACTCGTCCTGCAGTTCGGTGCGCACCACCGGGTCCACGGCACTGAAGGGCTCGTCCATGAGCAGGATGGGCGGGTCGGCGGCGAGCGCGCGGGCGACCCCGACGCGTTGCTGCTGTCCGCCGGAGAGCTGGGCGGGGTACCGTCCGGCCAGGTCGGCGGCGAGGCCGACGGTGGCCAGGAGTTCCTCGGCACGCCGCCGCGCGGCGGCGCGTCCGGTGCCCAGCAGCCGGGGGACGGTGGCGATGTTCTCGGCGATCGTGCGGTGCGGCATGAGACCGCCCGCCTGCATGACGTAGCCCATGGAGCGCCGCAGCCGGTGCGGTGGCGTGGCGGCGATGTCGCGGCCGTCGACCTCGATGGTGCCGGAGGTGGCGTCGACCATGCGGTTGATCATCCGCAGCGAGGTCGTCTTGCCGCAGCCCGAGGGGCCCACCAGGACGGTGATGCTTCCGGTGGGGATCTCCAGGGTGAGGTCGGTGACCGCGGGGGCACCGCCGTCGTACTGCTTGCCCACGTTCTCGAAGCGGATCATGCGCGGCCCCTTTCCAGGTGGTCGTGGTAGGCCTTCACGGCCCAGTCGACGCGGGAGGTGCGTTCGAGCCGGGCCAGGTCGTCGAGC
>DATNBS010000094.1:0-2276 GCA_035571895.1 Arthrobacter sp.
GCGATCGACTCCCAGGACTTCGAGAAGGCCGCGGCCCTGCGGGACAAGGAGAAGCAGCTCATCGCCGCGAAGGACGCGCGGGAGAAGGAGTGGAAGGACGGCGACATGGACGTCGTCGCCGAGGTGAACGAGGATCTCATCGCGGAGGTCCTGGCCACCGCCACGGGCATCCCGGTGTTCAAGCTCACCGAGGAGGAGTCGCAGCGGCTCCTGCGCATGGAAGACGAGCTGCACAAGCGGGTCATCGGGCAGAACGACGCCATCAAGGCGCTTTCCCAGGCCATCCGGCGGACCCGGGCCGGCCTGAAGGACCCCAAGCGCCCGGGCGGGTCGTTCATCTTCGCCGGGCCGTCGGGCGTCGGCAAGACCGAGCTGTCCAAGACCCTTGCGGAGTTCCTGTTCGGCGACGAGGACTCGCTGATCCAGCTCGACATGAGCGAGTACATGGAGAAGCACACGGTGTCCCGGCTGTTCGGCTCACCGCCCGGCTACGTCGGGTACGAGGAGGGCGGCCAGCTCACCGAGAAGGTCCGCCGGAAGCCGTTCTCGGTCGTGTTGTTCGACGAGATCGAGAAGGCCCACCCGGACATCTTCAACTCCCTGCTCCAGATCCTGGAGGACGGGCGGCTCACCGACGCCCAGGGCCGGACGGTGGACTTCAAGAACACCGTCATCATCATGACGACGAACCTGGGCACCAGGGACATCTCCAAGGGCCTCCGGATGGGCTTCACCCGTGAGGGTGACGCGGCCGGCACCTACGAGCGGATGAAGAACAAGGTGCAGGAGGAACTCAAGCAGCACTTCCGCCCTGAGTTCCTCAACCGGGTGGACGACGTGGTCGTCTTCCACCAGCTCACCGAGGACGAGATCGTCGAGATCGTCGACCTGATGATCGCCAAGGTGGACGAGCGGCTCAAGGACCGGGACATGGGCCTGGAGCTGCGGCCGACCGCCAAGGCCCTGCTCGCCGTGCGCGGCTACGACCCGGTGCTTGGGGCCAGGCCGCTGCGCCGGACGATCCAGCGGTCGATCGAGGACATGCTGTCGGAGAAGATCCTGTTCGGCGAGCTGAGGGCGGGCCAGATCGTCATCGTCGACGTCGAAGGCGAGGGCGAGGAGGCGCAGTTCTCCTTCAAGGGGGTGCCGAAGCCGGACTCGGTGCCGGACGCTCCCCTGGCCGAAGTGGAGAGCACCACGGCCAAGCAGCAGCCGGCCAGCGGGTCCGCTTCGCCGGCCAGTGGGTCTGCCACCGCATAGCGCCTCCGCTCGTAGCTGCCACTGGCCCGGGCCCGGGAAACCGGCCCGGGCCAGTGGCTGCTGGGGAGGTGCGCAGGCTCGCCGAGCGCTCCGTTGCCTCGACCGAGTCGATACGCGAGATCATCGCTGGCGTCCAGGACGAGACGAGCGCCACCATCGTGGCCGCCGAGCAGGGTATCCGCCAGGCCCGGGAGGTGGGCACGCTGATGACCTCGACCACGGCCATGCTGCAGGACTCGATCGTGGTCAGCCGGCAGCAGAAACTGGCCGCCGATGAGATCGACGCCGCCATCCGGCGCGTCCGCGATGAACACGACTCGCTCACCGTCACCATGACGGGCCAGCGGATGCGCCTGATCGACCGGATCGAGGCGCTGGCCGCGGACATGGATCTCGATGGCGGGGCACGTGCGGCCGGATGGGCGGACCCGGAAGTGCCCGGCTAAGCGAGGGGCAGGTCAGCGGGGCAGTGCGTAGCTGCCGCCGGGCAGGGGTTCGGCGAGGCCGTCCGCGACCAGGCTGGCCAGCGAGCGGGCACGCTGGCTCTCGTCGGCCCAGGCCGCGTCGAGCAGGGCGGCCGGGACCGGCCCGTCGGATTCCCGCAGCACCGCAAGCAGGCGGCCCCGGCACTGCCGGTCCGTGCCCTCGTACGCCTGGCTGCGCCGCCGGGCCTGATGCGGGTCGGCGGTGGGCTGCCCCGCCTGGTGCCAGGCGCATTCGGCGACAACCGGGCAATCCGGGCACTGCGGGCGGTCGGCGGTGCAGATCAGCGCGCCGAGTTCCATCACGGCCACCGACCACTGCGGCGCCAGGCCGGGCTCTGCCGGGAGCAGCGACTCGGCCAGCCTGACCTCCATCGCTGTCGGGCTCGGTGGCGGCCGCAGGTCGCCGCGCACGAGGCGGGCCAGCACCCGGCGAACGTTGGTGTCGAGGACCGCGTGGCGCTGCCCGAAGGCGAAGCTCGCGACCGCCGCCGCGGTGTAGGCGCCCACACCGGGCAGGGCCAGCAGTTCGTC
>DATNBS010000095.1:0-7224 GCA_035571895.1 Arthrobacter sp.
AAGGCTAGCAGCCCGATCAGGAACAGGGCGAGCAGGGCGGTGATGATGGCGTGCATGAGCGAGTGCTGCTGTGCCGCTCGGTGTGCATTCATGCGTTTCCTCCGGGAGGTCGTGGCGGGCCGGATGGCAGCATGCAGGCACCCAAGGGTGCGTCGATGCACGAGCCGGCCCCCCAGCCCGGTGGTTCGTCCGCGGGCTCTTCCCGGGTGGGGAAGGCCCAGCGGCAGCCCGGGGGTGGACCCCGGGCGGGGTCAGATGGTTGGTGACCTGCACTACATTGAACCTACTGTGCGGTAACTTTGCAATAGTTGTCGAGGGTTGTTTCCCCGGGAGCGGCGTTGTGGCCTCCATGTCGATCCGGGACGTTCTCCAAGCCCGTCGACCGGAGCGGGTTCTTCAGGTGGCGGCCGCCGAGCTGCCCGCGGTCCATCCTCACGGCGCGGACGCATCGGCCTCGAGCGCACACCGGGGAGATCGCCGAAGGCACCTGACACCGGGGAATCCCGAGGTCTTCCGCGTCGGCGGAATAGGAGGAACTGCCGAACCGCAAATACGTCCGACCCGGGGGCTACTATCCACAGAAAGTGACCCTGACCGTCGGGACCGCGGCGGCGACCTCCGACGCGACCGACGGATGGGACATCTTGGCCTGACTGCCTCCCGTAACCGTCCTCGCTGCGGCAGGTTCGGCCGCTTGGATCGCCTTCAGGACACTGAAGCAGCGCGGCCGTGGTGTCCTGGTGCGCGCTGCCGTCGCGAGGATGAGTGGCGAAGCGCCAGTAGCCACACCTCCGTATCGTCGCGTAGGCGTCCCGCCTACACTGGTTCCCATGTCCGCAACCCCCGCGCCCGCAGGCGCCACCGCAGCCGACCGCCATGAACTCATCCGGGTGCGGGGCGCGCGCGAGAACAACCTGAAGGACCTCTCGGTCGACCTGCCCAAACGGCGCATCACCGTGTTCACCGGCGTCTCCGGCTCGGGTAAGAGCTCGCTGGTGTTCGGCACCATCGCGGCCGAATCGCAGCGGCTGATCAACGAAACCTACAGCGCCTTCCTGCAGGGGTTCATGCCCTCGCTGGCCCGCCCGGAGGTCGACTTCCTCGAGGGGCTGACCACGGCGATCATCGTCGACCAGGAGCGCATGGGCTCGAACCCGCGCTCCACCGTCGGGACCGCCACCGATGCCAACGCGATGCTGCGCATCCTGTTCAGCCGGCTGGGAGATCCGCACGTGGGCCCGCCGACCGCGTACTCGTTCAACGTCCCCACGCGCCGCGCCGGCGGCGTGATGAGCACCGAGAAGGGCGGCCGCGTCGAAAAGCGCGTCGTCAAGGACGCGGTCTACCTTGGGGGCATGTGCCCGAAGTGCGAGGGCATGGGGCAGGTCTCGGACTTCGACCTGACCGCCCTCTACGACGCGGACAAGTCGCTCTCCGAGGGCGCCCTGACCGTCCCGGGCTACTCGATGGACGGCTGGTACGGCCGGCTGTTCGAGGGAATGGGCCTGCCGATGGACACGCCGATCGGGAAGTTCACCCGGAAGCAGCTGGACACGATGCTCTACGCCGAGCCGACCAAGATCAAGGTCGAGGGCGTGAACCTCACGTTCGAGGGCGTCATCCCGAAGATCCAGAAGTCCATGCTCTCCAAGGACGTCGAGGCCATGCAACCGCACGTGCGGCGCTTCGTCGAACGGGCCATCACCTTCGGCACCTGCCCGGAATGCGAGGGGACCCGCCTCACCCCCGAGGCCCGCTCCTCGAAGGTCAACGGCAAGGACATCGCGCAGCTGTGCGCCATGCAGATCAGCGACCTGGCCCAATGGGTGGGCGCGCTCGACGAACCGTCGGTGGCACCGCTGCTCTCCGGCCTGCGGCACCTGCTCGATTCGTTCGTGGAGATCGGCCTCGGCTACCTCTCCCTGGACCGGCCGGCCGGGACGCTCAGCGGCGGCGAGGCCCAGCGCACCAAGATGATCCGGCACCTGGGCTCGTCGCTGACCGACGTCACCTACGTGTTCGACGAACCGACCATCGGGCTGCACCCGCACGACATCGACCGGATGAACGACCTGCTCGTGCAGCTGCGCGACAAGGGCAACACGGTGCTCGTGGTCGAGCACAAGCCCGAGACCATCGCCATCGCCGACCACGCCGTGGACCTGGGCCCCGGAGCGGGCGCCGACGGCGGGACGGTCTGCTTCGAGGGCACCGTCGAGGAGCTGCGGGCGAGCGACACCGTCACCGGACGCCACCTCGACGACCGGGCGGCCACCAAGGCGAGCGTCCGGCAGGCGACCGGCGCCCTGCAGGTGCGCGGTGCCTCGACGCACAACCTCAAGGACGTCGACGTGGACGTCCCGCTCGGCCTGCTCTGCGTGGTCACCGGCGTGGCCGGATCGGGCAAGAGCTCGCTCATCCACGGCTCGCTGGCACAGCGCGAGGGCGTCGTGGTCGTGGACCAGGGCGCCATCAAGGGCTCGCGCCGCAGCAACCCGGCGACCTACACCGGCGTGCTGGAACCGCTGCGCAAGGCCTTCGCGAAGGCCAACGGCGTCAAGCCGGCCCTGTTCAGCTCCAACTCCGAGGGGGCCTGCCCGACCTGCAAGGGCGCCGGCGTCATCTTCACCGACCTGGGGATCATGGACACGGTCGAAACCCCCTGCGAGGAATGCGAGGGCCGGCGCTTCCAGGCCGCGGTGCTCGACTACACCCTCGGCGGACGGAACATCGCCGAGGTGCTGGACATGTCGGTGCAGGAGGCGCTGGAATACGTCGGCAGCGGCGAGGCGAAGATCCCCGCGGCGCACAAGGTGCTGGCCCGCCTCGACGGCGTGGGGCTGGGCTACATCAAGCTCGGACAGCAGCTGAACACGCTCTCCGGCGGCGAACGCCAGCGCCTGAAGCTGGCCAACCAGATGGCCGAGGGGGGCGAGGTCTACATCCTCGACGAGCCCACCACCGGCCTTCACCTGGCCGACGTCGAGAACCTGCTGGCCCTGCTGGACCGGCTGGTGGACTCCGGCAAGTCGGTGATCGTCATCGAACACCACCAGGCGGTCATGGCCCACGCGGACTGGATCATCGACCTGGGTCCCGGGGCAGGGCACGACGGCGGAACCGTGGTCTACGAGGGCACGCCCGCCCGGCTGGTCCAGGAGCGCTCGACGATCACCGGCGAGCACCTGGCCCGCTACGTGGGCGCCTAACCCGGCTGGCGGCGTCTTCTTGGGCGCCGATCCCAGCACCGTTTTCGGCGCCGCATTCCACACCGCGACCGGTCAGGGGAGCGGCCACTCCGCCACGTCGGTGCCGCCATCGGCCAGGACCAGTGCACCGTCCCGGGCCGGCAGATCGAGCACCAGCGTTCCCCGGACCGAAGAGCCGGGCGTGAGCTCGGCGGGCAGCGCATTTCCCGCGTTCTGGCAGGAGGTGGCAGGGGTGGTGCCCAGTCCGCCGTCGTACCGGGAGCCGTCGGCGGAATAGAAGGACCACGATGCGGGGGACAACTGCAGCGGGGGCGCCGGTGATTCGGCGTCCGCCGGCTTGGCGAACGAGGCCTCGACCTCCAGAAGCGCGAAGGCATCGTGGGCCGGGCGGCCGCCGTCGACCGGGCAGGTGTCCTGGACCGCGAGCGAGGTGACGGTCAGCGTGATCACGGGGCCGCCGTCGCGCTGCTGCAAGCGCAATTCCCGGCCCTCGGTCTGAAGCGGCAGGCCGCGGTCGCTGGTGGCCGACCCCGGGGTCTGCTGGGCCGGGATCCCGGCCTCGAGGGTGGACGAGGGCGAGGTGACGGGGGTCCGGGGTGCCGCGGTGGTCCCGCTGCCCGTGGCCCCACCCGCCGCCGACTTGCCGGCGGGGGACGCTGCACCGCAGCCGGAGAGCAGGAACAGGGCCGCCACGGCACCGGCGACCGCCGCCCGTCGCCGGGTGGATGGTCGGTGGAAGAGCATGCCCCTCATTGTCCACGAACGACGTCGACGGTGTCGGAAGGACGTGGCCCGGGGGTAGGGTCGGGACATGGTTCGCTTCTTCCTGTTGACCCTGTTTGTCCTCCTGGCGGCGGCGGCCGTCGTGGCCGCGTCGTTCGGCCCCATCGGGTGGATCGTCCTGGGGATCGTGGTGGTGCTGGTCATCGCGCTGGGCATCCACGATCTGCTGCAGACCGAACACGCGATTCTGCGCAACTTCCCCGTCCTGGGGCGCATGCGCTACCTGCTGGAGTCGATCCGGCCCGAGATCCAGCAGTACTTCATCGAGCGGAACACCGATGGGCGCCCGTTCGACCGCGACACCCGCTCGCTGATCTACTCGCGCTCCAAGGGCGCCGACAGCCACAAGGCGTTCGGCACGGAGCGGGACATCAACCGGCAGGGCTACGAGTTCCTGCTGCATTCCAGCGCCCCGCTGGCCCCGCCGTCGGACCACCACCGCGTGCGCATCGGCGGCCCGGACTGCAAGCAGCCCTACGACATCGCCTTGATGAACATCTCCTCCATGAGCTTCGGCTCGCTGTCCAAGAACGCCGTGCTGGCCATGAACAAGGGGGCCTCGCTGGGAGGGTTCATCCACGAGACCGGCGAAGGGGGCCTGACCAAATACCACCTGGAATATGGGGCGGACCTCTTCTGGGAAATCGGTTCCGGCTATTTCGGCTGCCGCACTGCCGAGGGCAAGTTCGACCCGGAGACCTTCCGTGCCAAGGCGGCCAACGAGGTGGTCAAGGGCGTCACCATCAAGATCAGCCAGGGGGCGAAACCGGGGCTCGGCGGCGTGCTGCCGGCGGCCAAGATCACCCCGGAGATCGCCGAGGCCCGCGGGGTTCCCCTGGGGCAGGACTGCATCTCCCCGGCGTCGCACTCCTCGTTCCACACCCCGCGCGAGCTGATGGAATTCGTCCAGCAGCTGCGCGACCTCACCGGCGGCAAGCCGATCGGCTACAAGTTCTGCGTCGGATCCCGCACCGATGTCCTGGCCATGTGCAAGGCGATGCTGGAGACCGGGATCACCCCGGATTACATCATCATCGACGGGTCCGAGGGCGGCACGGGGGCCGCGCCGCTGGAATACGAGGACCATATGGGCACCCCGCTGACCGAGGGGCTCATGCTGGTGCACAACGCCCTGGTCGGGACCGGCCTGCGCGACAAGATCCGGCTGGGTGCCGCAGGCAAGGTCGCCAGCGGCAGCGACATCGTCAAGCGGCTCATCCAGGGTGCCGACTTCACGATGAGCGCCCGTGCCATGATGATGGCCACCGGCTGCATCCAGGCGCAGAAATGCCAGACCAACGAGTGCCCGGTCGGCGTGGCCACCCAGAACCCGCGCCTGATGCGGGCCCTGAACGTCGAGGACAAGGGCAACCGCGTCTACAACTACCAGAAGCTCACCGTCACCGAGGCCGAGCAGATCATGGCCTCGATGGGCGTCTCGACCCCCGAGAACCTGAACCAGCGGATGCTCCGCCGCCGGGTCGACCACCTGACCACCAGCAGCTACGCCGCGCTCTACAACTGGATGCGCCCGGGCGAGCTGCTGGAGGAACCGCCCCGCGGCTGGCGGCTGGACTGGGACGAGGCGGATTCGGACCACTTCGGCGAGCACGCCCCGATCCCGTGGCTCGATCCCAGCGGCGCCGGGCAGGGGGCCGAGGAGGCCTCCGGCGGCGACGAGCGCTGGCAGGACCGGCCGGACCAGGGCAAGCGCTGGGACGAGACCAGCGCGATGGCCAAGGTCAAGGCGCGGCCGACCCGGGACCCCGTGGACGACACGGACACCGGCAAGACCCCGCGCGTGGAGTCCTCCGGCGTGCGCCCGGAGTCCCGGCCCGGCGGGTAGCCGCGGTCGTGGGCACCGGGGCGGTCCGGGCCCGCGCCTACTCGTATTCGGCCAGGACCTTCTGCCCGATCTTGAACGCCACGTTGGCCGCGGGCACCGAGCAGTAGATGGCGCACTGCAGGAAGACCTCCTTGATCTCCTCCGCGGTCATCCCGTTGCGCAGCGCGGCGTGCACGTGCATCTCGAGTTCCTCCCAGTAGCCGCCGGCGATCATCGCGGTCAGCGTGATCGCCGAGCGGGTGGTCCGCGGCAGGCCCTCGCGCGTCCAGATGGTCCCCCACGCGTAGCGGGTGATCATCTCCTGGAACTCCTCGGTGAACCCGGTGGCGTTGGCCGTCGAGCGGTCCACGTGCTCGCGGCCGAGGACCTCGCGGCGCACGGCCATGCCGGCGTCGTAGGTGTCCCCGGGCAGACGCTCCGGCTCAGCCACGGGGTGCCGCCTCGGTGGTGAAGAAGTCGATGAGCAGCGCGGCGGTCGCCTCGGGATCCTCGGCGGGGGCCAGGTGCGCTGCGGACTGCACGACGGCGGAGCGTCCCCTGGCCACGTGGCTCGCCAGGTACTCGGCATCGGCGGGCGGGCACACCACGTCGTGGGCGCCGGCGATGGCCAGCAGGGGGTCGGTGATGGCATCGAGCCCACCGGTCAGGTCGAAGCCGGCCAGCGCGCCGCAGGCGTGGGCGTAGGAGAAGCGGTCGGCGTCCTGCAGGGTGTGCAGCAGGTCGGTGGCGACCACCGGGTTGGCCTCGATGAACCCGGGGCCGAACCAGCGCTCGGCCGACCCGGCGACCATGGTGGGAGTGCCGGCCTTGGCGACGAGCTCGGCGCGGTCGGTCCAGCCCTGCGGGGTGCCGATCTTCGCGGCCGAGCAGATGATGGCCAGCCCGGAGAACAGCCCCGGGTGGTCGTGCCCGAGCTGGATGCCCGTGGCGCCGCCAATCGAGACGCCGGCATAGTAGACCGGCAGGTCCGCCGAAACGGTGCCGTCGGCGCGCAGGCGCTCCAGCAACGACACGACGCCGGAGGCCAGCTCGGCCATCGTGAACTCCGCGGCGGAGGCATCGGCGCCGCCGTGGCCGGGCAGGTCCCAGGCGATGAGCTCGAAGTGGGGCGCCAGCCGGGAGGCGATCGGGCCCCAGAGGGCCTTGGCGCCGGTGCCCAGCGAGGGGCCCAGCAGCAGGGCCGGTTTCGGCGCGGTGGAGGACGCGGCGGTGTCGCCGGCGATCGGGTTCAGCGCGAGTGCGCGCAACATCGGTTCGGTCATGGGTCCTTCTAGCTGGGGGACGGGGATGGTCGGTGGAGCGCGGCGGGGCCGCCTGCCCCGGGGTCAGGTACGGCGTCGGCCGGCGGCCGTCGACCACGCGGCATGGTCGGCCAGGATCCGGTCG
>DATNBS010000096.1:0-11786 GCA_035571895.1 Arthrobacter sp.
CCGCATCCTCGACGGTGCCTCCGCCGGCCTGGCCCCGGAGATCATGGGCATGGGGCCGGTCCCGTCCACCCGCAAGGTCCTCGAGCGCACCGGCCGCACCGTCGGCGAGCTGGCAGCGGTCGAACTCAACGAGGCCTTCTCCTCGCAGTCCCTGGCCTCCATGCGCGAACTCGGCCTGGACCCGGGCATCGTCAACAACGACGGCGGCGCGATCGCCCTGGGCCACCCGCTGGGTTCCTCCGGGTCTCGCATCGCCATCACCCTGCTCGGCCGGCTCGAACGCGAGGCCACCTCCGGTTCCAAGCTCGGCCTGGCGACCATGTGCGTGGGCGTCGGCCAGGGCGCGGCCCTGCTCGTCGAGGGCGTCTAGGCATGGCCGCACCCCTGACAGGGCACGACGGCGCTGCCCGCCTGGAGCCCGACGCGTTCACCACGCTGCTGGTCACCGAGGCCGAGGATCGGCTGGCCGTGCGCCTGCACCGCCCCGAGGTCCGCAACGCCATCGACCAGGCCATGGTCGACGAACTCCACGTCGTCTGCACGTATCTGGAGGCGGCCCCGAAGATCCTCATCCTCTCCGGCACCCCGGCGGACCCGGCGACCGGGGCCAAGGGCATCTTCGCCTCCGGTGCCGACATCGCCCAGCTGCGTGAGCGCCGCCGCGACGACGCGCTGGCCGGGATCAACTCCACGCTGTTCGACCGGATCGCCCGGCTGCCGATGCCCGTGATCGCCGCCCTCGACGGGTACGCCCTCGGCGGCGGGGCCGAGCTGGCCTACGCCGCGGACTTCCGGATCGGCACCGAGGCCCTGCGGATGGGAAACCCGGAGACGAACCTGGGCATCCTGGCCGCCGCCGGGGCCACCTGGCGGCTCAAGGAGCTCGTCGGCGAGCCGCTGGCCAAGGAGATCCTGCTCGCCGGGAAGGTCCTGCGCGGCCAGGAGTGCCTGCGCGTGGGCCTGGTGACCGAGCTCGTCGAGCCGGCCGACCTCGACGCCGCCGCCCACGCCCTGGCCGACCGGATCGCCGCCCAGGACCCGCTGGCGGTCCGGGTGTCCAAGGCCGTGTTCCACACCCCGCGCGAAGCGCATCCGGTGATCGACACGCTGGCCCAGTCGATGCTCTTCGAATCCGAAGCCAAATTCGAGCGGATGCAGGCGTTCCTCGAGAAGAAGAACGACAGGAAGAAGAAATGACGATGACGCATACCCCCGACGACGCGAATCCCGGCGCATTGAACCCCACCCCCGGCCTTCCGGCACGCGTCGGGACCCTGGGCGGCGGGCGGATGGGTGCCGGCATCGCCCACGCCTTCCTCATCCACGGGTCCGACGTGCTCGTCGTCGAACGCGACCAGGCCAGTGCCGGGGCCGCCCGCGAACGCGTGGCCGCCGCGGTCGGCAAGTCCATCGACCGCGGCCTGGCCGGCACCGTCGAAGACCACCTGTCCCGGCTGGCCGTTTCCACCGACTACGCGGACTTCGCCGACCGGGAACTGGTCGTGGAGGCCGTCCCCGAGATCTGGGACCTGAAGGTCGCCTCGCTGCAGGCCGTGGAGGCCGAACTCGGCCCGGATGCCGTGCTGGCCTCCAACACGTCCTCGCTGTCGATGACCGGCCTGGCCGGGCACCTGCAACGTCCCGCCTCGTTCCTGGGCCTGCACTTCTTCAACCCCGTCCCGGCCTCGACCCTGATCGAGGTCGTCATCGCCGAACAGACCCGCCCGGCCCTGGTGGACACCGCCCGCGGCTGGGTCGCCGGGCTGGGCAAGACCGCCGTGGTGGTCAACGACGCCCCCGGCTTCGCCTCCTCGCGGCTGGGCGTGGCGATCGCGCTGGAGGCCATGCGCATGCTCGAGGAGGGCGTCGCGTCCGCGGAGGACATCGACAACGCCATGGTCCTGGGCTACAAGCACCCCACCGGCCCGCTGAAGACCACCGACATCGTCGGGCTGGACGTGCGCCTGGGCATCGCCGAATACCTGCACGAGCACCTGGGGGACCGCTTCGCCCCGCCGGCGATCCTGCGCCAGAAGGTCGAGGCCGGCGAGTTGGGCCGCAAGACCGGGAAGGGCTTCTACGACTGGTCCCGATGACCGGTCCCGGCGGCTGGCCCCGGCGGCTGGCCCCGAGGGGTGGCCCGGATGGTGATCCGGGTCCCGTGCGCCCACCGGCGGGCCCTGCGTGGCAGGATGGGCGCATGGACGAGGTGGACTGGGAGGGCGCCGTCAACGCCCGTCGCGTGGCCGGACGGCTCTACCGCATGGGCCGCAGCGAGTGGCTGACCGAACGCGGCTGGCGGCAGGCCTACGCCGCGGGCATCCGCACCGTGGTGGACCTGCGCAACCCGGACGAACGGCACCGCCGCCCCACCGACCCGGAGGTGGATCCCGGCGCCCTGGCGGGCATCACCGTGCTCAACTGCCCCACGGAGGACCAGTCCCACGCCGGGTTCATGGCCGCCGCGGCTTCCGCGGAGACGCCCTACCTCAGCGACCCGCGCTACTACCCGGCGAACCTGGAGCACTTCCCGGACCTGGTCGCCGCGGTTTTCCGCGCCCTGGCACACGCCCGGGGTGCCGTCGTCGTGCATTGCTCGGCCGGGCGGGACCGCACCGGGATGATCGTGTCCCTGGCCCTCGCGCTGGCCGGCAAGCGGGACCTGGTCGCCACCCAGTACGACGCCGGGGCGCGCGGCATCAACGAATGGCACCGCATCAGCCCGGTCAAGCACCCCTACGAACGGCACCTGGCCCCCGGCGAACTCGACGAGGTGCTGGTGGGCCGGCAGGAATCCCTGGCCGCGTTCGTGGATGCGGTCGACGTCGAGGCGTTCCTGCTCGGGCACGGGCTCACATCCGGGGAAATCGCCGCCGTGCGGGAACTGCTCGGCGCCGGGGCCGCGTCGTAGGCTGGGCGGATGAACCTGCTGGAGCCGGTCACCCTGCGCGGCGACCTCGTCACCCTCGAACCCCTGGAACCCGGACACCGCGAGGCCCTGGCGGAGGCCGTGCGCGACGGCGGGCTGTGGAACCTCTGGTACACCGCCGTGCCCGATCCGGACCGGATGGCCGCGGAGATCGACCGGCGCCTGGCCCTGCAGGCGGCCGGGACCATGCTGCCCTTCGCCACCCGCCGGAACGCCGACGGCCTGCTGCTGGGCATGACCACCTACATGAACATCGACGCGGACCTGCCGCGCGTGGAGATCGGCTCCACCTGGAACCGGGCCTCCGCCCAGGGCAGCGGGTCCAACCCGGAGTCCAAGCTGCTGCTGCTCACCCACGCGTTCGAGACCCTCGGGTGCCCCGCCGTCGAATTCCGGACGCATTGGATGAACCAGCAGTCGCGCGCGGCGATCGAACGCCTCGGGGCCAAGCTCGACGGCGTCCTGCGCGCCCACCAGCGCACCGCCGACGGGTCGCTGCGCGATACCTGCGTCTACTCGATCACCGCGTCCGAATGGCCCCAGGTGCGGTCCGGGCTGCGTTTCCGCCTGGCGCGGCACGGCATCGCCCCGGGGCCGGCCGGACCGGACCGGGGGAATCGCCACTGATTTTCCGAATTCGACTTGCCAGAACCCAGCCCGGGGGAGTTGGCTGGTTGGCATGGCAAAAATCCTCATCCTCGGCGGGACCCAGTGGCTCGGCCGGACCATCGCGTTGCAGGCCGTGGGGGATGGCCATGACGTCGCCTGCCTGGCCCGCGGGGTGTCCGGCGGCTTCCCGGACGGCGCCACCGCCATCGTGGCCGACCGGGAGGCGGACGGCGCCTACGACGGCGTCGCCACGGGGCACTGGGACCTGGTCATCGAGCTGACCTGCCGGCCGGCCCACGCCCGCGCGGCGGTGGAGGCCCTCTCGCCCCGCGCCGGGCACTGGGTCTACATCTCGTCCTGTTCGGCCTACGCCGCGCATTCCACCCCCGGGGCCGCGGAAGCCGCGAAGCTGCTGGCCGCCCTGGACTCCAGCGCCGAATACAGCGACGAGCACTACGGGGCGGCCAAGGCCGGGTGCGAGTGGCTGACCGTCGCCTCGCGCGGGAACGCCGCGCTGCTGGTGCGCCCCGGGCTGATCGGCGGGCCGGGGGACCCCTCCGGGCGCTCCACCTACTGGCCCTTGCGCTTCGCCGCGGGCCGCGAACCGGTGCTGGTGCCCGACGACGGGGCGGACACCCGCTACGTGCAGGTCATCGATGTGCGGGACCTGGCCGCGTTCATCCTGCAGGCCGGGTTGGCCCGCCGCAGCGGCCCCGTCAATGCCGTGGGCGCCGAAATGCCGCTGGGGGACGTCATCGCCAGTGCGCAAAGCGCCGCTGGCTTCGCCGGCCCGGTGGCCCCCTATCCGCTGCACCGCATGGAGGACGACGGCGTGGCCCCCTGGGCTGGACCGCGTTCCCTGCCGCTGGTGCTGCCCGCCGACGCCGGGTACGCCGGCTTCGCGCGGCGCTCCGACCGGAAGGCCCTGCGCTGGGGGCTGGTGCGGCGGCCGCTGGCCGAGACGTTCGCCGACATCATCGCCGCCGACGGCGCCGTCCCCGGTGCCGCGGAGGGTCCGCGCTCGGGATTGAGCGCGGACCACGAAGCGGAACTGCTCGGCCAGCTCGCCTGAGCCGCCGGCCCCGCCCTCCAAACCGGCCAGCCGGCCCGGGCTACCTCACGGCGAGGGGATTGGCCGGCGCGCCGGCATAGAGCAGCTCCTCTGATGGGTTGCCGATGTCGAGCATCTGCTGGTTGTTGTGCAGCTGGAGCCGGTTCAGGCAGGACAGCTCGGAGTCCTCTCCGAAGATCTCCAACGCGTCGAACGCGCCGGCCGAGGTGGGGTTCCTCGCACGGTAGGCATGCAGGCAGTCCGCCGCGACGTCCCAGAACCGGCTGTCCGGGCGCGAGGTCTTCCGCGTCGCCATGGGGCGGCTGCTGCTGGCCGACCCGGCCCCACAACTGCTGCTGCCGGACGAGTCCACGCACAACCTCGACCAGGAGACCATGGAGCAGCTGTTCGGCGCCCTGCGCTCCTACGGCGGCGGCCTGGTCGTGGTCAGCCACGACGAGGGCTTCCTGCGGGACCTGGACGGGGCCGGCGGACCTGTGCGCCGACTCTGGCAACTCCAGCGCGCGGCGGATGCCTCCCCTGCGGCTTGCCCCGTGGATGTCGGCGGCGGAGCGGACTGAGACGGACCCGGCCGGGATCGTACACCAAACCCGGCCGGGCCCGCGGGGCCATCAGTGGGCGGGCCGCATCCGTGCCACCGCGGGTTCGCGCGCCGGGGCGTGGGCCATGGACCGCGCGCCCACTTCCGCCAGGGCGAGGATCCCGAAGGCCACCAGTCCGTGCAGCAGGCCAAGCACCGGAGTCGAGAAGGCGGCCAGTGCCAGGGCCACCTGGACGACTACGGCCAGCACCAGCCAAAGGGCCCAGCGGACGCCGGCGCGGGCGATGAGCGCGACGACCAGCAGTGCCAGCACCAGGACAGGAATGACATACATGCCGATCGTGCCGTGGAGCATGGCGGCGGCAGGCGGTCCGGAAACCTCTGCACCTGATTCGAGGCTGTTGATGACGATGAACGTAGTCCAGGCGATCAGGGCCGCCTGGATGACGACGGCTGCAGCGATGACGTGGGCAAGGATCTTGTAGGTTTGCCGCATGGTGGCGATTCCTCCATCGGGAATGGACGGAACCGGCGGCCCGTCCGGGAGTGGGCGCTGCGCGCCCGGATCAAGTCGCCGGATGACTGCCGACCACAATCGCACGCACGGCCGGGATGCGGCCGTTGGGGACACCCTAGGCCCCGGGGGAAGACCACGCAATATCATTGACAGAAATTCCGCCAAGAATCCTTGTCATCCGCCGACCCCGGCCTCACGGCCAGGCGGCCGCGAGCAGTTCGCCGAGCAGCTCCTCCGGGTCCTGGTCGATGCCGCGGGCGGCGAACCACGTGCAAACATTCCTGCAATCGCGCGCCAGCAGGTCCGCTCCCAGCGGATTTATCGCGAGGTCGACTAGCTGCGGCAGATCGATCACGACCAGCCGTGGTCCGGCCGCCAGGATGTTGTACGGCGAGAGGTCGCCATGCGCGTAGCCCAGCGCCGCAAAACCCCGCATGGCCTCGATGAGTTGGGTGTAATAGGAATCGAGCAGCGTCTGGTCGGGGCGCATCTGGTGCAGCCGCGGGGCCGCCGAGCCGGCGCGGTCCGGATCCTCGATGAACTCCATCAGGATCTCGGTCCCATCGATCTGCACCGGGTAGGGGACGGGGATCCCGGCGTCGTGCGCCTGGACCAGGTAGCTCCACTCCGCGGCCGCCCACTGGGTCGCTTCGACCTGGCGCCCGTAGGTGCTGCCGTTCTTCAGGGCGCGCGCATCCCGCGTCCGGCGGATTGTGCGGCCCTCGGTGTAGATCGTGGAGCGGTGGAAGGCGCGCTGGTCGGGGGGTCGGTAGCGCTTGGCAGCCAGGATCGAGCGGCGCCCGGCCGTTGCGCGTTCGATGAGGAAGACGTCGGCTTCCTTGCCCGTCTTCAGGACGCCCAATTCGGTGTCGACGGCACCGGCGTCCTCGATGACGAATTCGGGATAGGGCAGGGGCCCCCGCATCGATTTCTCGATGCCGGGCCAGGTGGACCAGCGTTGGTCCGCGGCGAGGTCGTCGTCCAAGGCGTTCCAGTCCGCCGGGCGCGCCTGGGCAGCGCGGGAAGGACGGTGTTGCCGGGGCTGGAAGGTGTCAGGGGTGTCGGCGGCGTCGAGGTCGATGCGTGAGGTCATGGTGTGGGGTACTCCCGGGATGCGGATGCTGGATGGTCGGGGCGTGCGGTGCGGTTCGGACCGTCATGGTGACCTCCCGGGAGTCGGCGATGGTGTTAGGCGGTTTCATCAAACTACAGTGATCGGCAAAAGTCAATCACTTTCTCGACGTCCTTTGGGAAGCGTCATGTAAGCTGGATCCCAAATACTGACCGATCGTTCAGGAAGGACTTGTCGACGATGACGACACAGACTGCCGAGCTGGTTCCCAGCTACGTCCAGGACGCCTGGTGGGCGCCGGAGAACCCCGATGGCGCCACCCGGGTGCTTGATGCCAACACCGGCGAGGAGCTGGCCCTGGTCAGCACCGACGGCCTCGACCTGGCCGCTGCCGTGGAGTACGGGCGGACCGTGGGCCAACGGGAGCTCGGCCGGCTGACCCTGCATGAACGCGCGCTCAAGCTCAAGGAGATGGCCCAGTACCTCAACGAGCGCCGCGAGGAGCTTTACGAGATCTCGTTCCGCACCGGTGCCACGAAGGTCGACAACATGGTCGATGTCGATGGCGGGATCGGCGTCCTGTTCACCTTCTCCTCCAAGGGCCGACGCGAACTGCCGAACTCCAACGTCATCCCGGACGGGCCGGCGGAGCCGCTCTCACGCGACGGATCCTTCCTGGGCGGCCACATCTACACCCGCATCCCCGGCGTCGCCGCCCAGATCAACGCCTTCAACTTCCCCGTCTGGGGAATGCTGGAGAAGTTCGCCCCGGCCTTCATCGCCGGCGTCCCCACGATCGCGAAGCCGGCCACGCCCACCGGCTACCTCTCCGCCGCCGTCGTGCGCATGCTCGTGGAGTCGGGCCTGTTGCCGGCCGGTTCGCTGCAGCTCGTCTCGGGATCGGCACGCACCCTGCTGGACGTCCTGGACTACCGCGACATGGTCTCCTTCACCGGATCGGCCTCGACAGCGAACGCCCTGAAATCGCACCGCAACGTGGTCACCGGCGGCGTGCGCTTCACCGCCGAGACCGATTCGCTCAATGCCGCCATCCTCGGACCCGACGCCACGCCGGGAACGCCCGAATTCGATGCGTTCATCAAATCCGTGGCCACGGAGATGACCGTCAAGGCCGGCCAGAAGTGCACCGCCATCCGCCGCACCATCGTCCCCGCAGCGGTCCGCGACGACGTGGTCGCCGCCATCGGCGAACGGCTTGCCCAACGGGTGGTGGTCGGCGATCCCCGGGCGGAAGGGGTGACCATGGGGGCGCTGGCCTCGCTGGAGCAGCTGCGGGACGTGCGCGGCGCCGTCGAGGCCATGGTGGCCGCCGGCGGTGAAATCGCCTACGGCACCCTGGACGCCCCCGTGGTGCGGACGGCTTCGGGCGAGGAACGCAAGGTCGCCGACGGCGCCTTCATGTCGCCGATCCTGTTGACCTGGGCAGACGCCGACGCCGAATCCGTCCATTCGCTCGAGGCCTTCGGCCCGGTATCCAGCGTGCTCGGCTACACGGACCTGGACGACGCGGTCCGGCTCGCAGCCCGCGGGGCCGGATCGCTGGTGGCCACCGTGTGCACCAATGACGGTGAGATCGCGCGTGAACTGACCACCGGAATAGCCGGCTACCACGGCCGCGTCCACATCCTGAACCGGGAAACCGCGCGCACCTCCACGGGCCACGGTTCGCCGGTGCCGCACCTGGTGCACGGCGGGCCCGGACGCGCCGGCGGCGGCGAGGAACTCGGCGGCATCCGCGCGGTCAAGCACCACATGCAACGCACTGCCGTCCAGGGCTCGCCCAACCTGCTCACCGCGGTGACCGGGGTCTGGCACACGGGTGCCGACCGGGTCATCGCCGGTGCCGCCGAATTCGGTGCCGTCGAAGGCGCCGTGCACCCGTTCCGCAAGTCACTGGCGGAGCTGCGGATCGGCGATGCGTTCGCCTCCCCGCTGCGCGAGGTCACGCTGCAGGACATCACGGGCTTCGCGAACACCACCGGTGACACCTTCTACGCCCACACCGATGCCGCCGCAGCTGAGGCGAACCCGTTCTTCCCCGGCATCGTTGCCCACGGCTACCTGCTGGTTTCCTGGGCGGCGGGCTTGTTCGTGCAGCCGGCGCCCGGGCCGGTGCTGGCCAACTACGGACTCGAGAACCTGCGCTTCATCACCCCGGTGCCGGCAGGCGACAAGATCCGCGTCACCCTGACCGCCAAGAAGATCACCCCCCGTGTGACGGAAGAGTACGGCGAGGTCGCCTGGGACGCCATCATCCACAACCAGGATGACGAAATCGTTGCCACCTACGACGTCCTCACCCTGGTGGAGAAGGAAGACATCACCTACCGGAACTGGGCTTCCTAGCGGGAAAGCGCCGACGGCACAGGAGGACCTGCCCGACGGGCAGGTCCTCCTGTGCCATCACCGGCCCGCGGGTGCGGGCGCCAGGTGGGTCAGTAGGCCTTGACGCGTTGTTCGACGACCAGGTGGATCAAGGCGAAGCACCCCTCGTTGTCGATGGCGGAGAGCGCGGCCTCCAGCGCGGCCGGCACCTCGGCGTCGAGTTCCACCCGGACGCCGAAGCCGCCGAAGGCCCGGGCCATCATCGCGAAATCCGGGTTCTTCAACTGCGTGCCCGACACACGGTCGGGGTAGTCGCGCTCCTGGTGGGTGCGGATGGTCCCGTATTCCTGGTTGTCCATGACGATGACCAGCGGGGTGGCCCCGTACTGGGCGGCGGTGGCCAGTTCCTGGCCGTTCATGAGGAATTCGCCGTCGCCGGCGATGGTCACCACGCGGCGTCCCGGGCTGGCCAGCGATGCGGCGACGGCCGAGGGGATCGAATAGCCCATGGAGCCGTTGCGGGCGCTGATCATCGAGGCGTAGCCGTTGGTGGGGAAGTAGCGGTGGGCCCAGTTGGTGTGTTCGCCGGCGCCGAAGGTGACCATGGCGTCGTCGGGCAGCGAGGCCACGAGGTTCGCCATGAGGGTCGCCATCTTGGCCTGGCCGTCGCCGGGGGTTGCCTCGGGCAGGGCCGCGAACTTCTCCTGCTCCGCGCGCATGCGCTGGGTCCACTCACGCCAGGAATCCTTCACCGGCAGGTCCATGCGGACCAGGTCGCGGACGAAGACATCCGGCTTGGCCACGATCTGGTGGGACACCGGCCCGGAACGCCCGCGCAGCGAGGGGTCGATGGTGACCAGGAAGTTCTTCTTGTCCCAGTTCTGCCGGATCGCGAAGCCGTCGGTGATGACGTCACCGGGGACCGTGCCGACGAAGACGAGCAGGTCGGTTTCCTCCAGCAGGTCGTAGGTCGGCTTGGGCCGGCCGTAACCGATGGGGCCAACGTAGGAGGGCGAACTGAACGGCACGGTGCCCTCGCAGCGCCATTCGGCGGCTGCCGGGAGATCGTGGTCCTCCAACCAGGTGGTGAACGCGCTGGCCCCCTCGGCGCTCCAGTCGTTGCCGCCGAAGATGAACAGCGGCTTGTCCGCTTCCTTCAGCGCGTCGTGCAGGGCCTTCCAGTCGGTGACGGTCATGCCGCCGCTGGCCACCGGGATCCTGGGGTGGACCTCGGCTGGGATCTGGCGCTTGATGATGTCCTCGGGCAACCCCACGACCACGGGGCCGGGGCGGCCGGACATGGCGGCGAACATGGCCTCGGCGACGACCTCGGAGGCGCGTTCGGCGTGGTCGAGGATCATCACGCGCTTGGCGTTGGTGCCGAACCAGGCCTTCGGATCGAACTCCTGGAAGGCCTCCTTTTCGCGGTGTTCGAAGGGGATCAGCCCCACGAAGAGGACCATCGGCGTGGAGTCCTGCCACGCGGTGTGGAGTCCGACGTGCGCGTTGGCCGCACCGGGGCCGCGGGTGACCATCGCGATGCCCGGCAGCTGGTTCATCTTGCCGTCGGCCTCGGCCATGTAGGCCGCGCCGCCCTCGTGGCGGCAGACGACGGTGTCGATGGGGGAGTTGTGCAGGCCATCGAGGACATCGAGGTAGCTCTCGCCCGGGACGACGTAGGTGCGTTCCACCCCGTGTGCGACGAGCGTGTCCACGATGACGTGGCCGGCGGACTTGGTGGTCGGTCCTGCCGAGGCCTGGGCCGCGCTGGCGTCCGGCCCGGCGGGCTCGGTCTGGATGGTAGTCACGGGGTGACCTCTTTCGCCGTTGAAATGGGTGTCACGGAACGACGCGGGCGCCCTGGAGGAGCCGCGGCATCGTTGCCTACTGCAGGCCAAATTACAGGACGGACAGCAGCGACCCTAGAACGGGGGACACGTTGCCGTCATGTATGCGATGCGGGTCACGTTCGCTTGACCGGGGCATGCGGGCCCGTCGCGATCATAGGAGGGTGTGGTGGACGCAGAACGGCAGGACCCGGCGGACGTTCGACCCCGCACGGGCCTGCGCCCTGGAGGATGGATGATGCCGACGCGCGGGCGGTGCTCCACGCCTTCGCGGCACCCGACATGGTCGGCCAGTCCCGCACCCCCCTCGCCTCCTTGGAGGACGCCCGCGCCTGGATCAGGCCACTGCTTGCCGGTCGAGTGGGCAACGAGCCCCGGTCCGTGGCGTTCGCCATCGACATCGGTGGAAGGGCCGTCGGCAACGTGAGGGTCTCCGCCATTGACCGGCGCCATCTCACTGGCTGGGTCCCGTACTGGGTGGCCCAGCCCGCCCGCGGCCGGGGCTGGCCGGTGCGGCGGCCGCAGCCGTGGCGGGGCACTGCTTCACGCGGCTTGGCCTGGACCGGCTGGAACTGGGGCATCCGCTCAACAACCCGGCGTCCGGCCGGGTCGCCGCGGGGGCGGGGTTCACACAGGAGGGTGTGGAGCGGCAGAAGTTGCGCTACCAGGACGACGACGGCACCTGGCAGCGGTATGACACGGCGCTCTGGGCACGGCTGGCCACGGACCTGTTGCCCGGCATCGTGCCCCTGGAGATCCTCCGGACCTAAGGCCGTTGCGGGCCCGCCAACTCCGTCAGCTGTCGTGGCCCAGACCGGCCGCCGCGAAGGCCCGTCCGTAGATCCCGCGGATG
>DATNBS010000097.1:0-16121 GCA_035571895.1 Arthrobacter sp.
TGGTGCACAACGCCGGCATCACCCGGGACAAGCTGCTCGCCAACATGGACGCGGCCCGGTGGGATTCGGTCATCGCCGTGAACATCGCCTCGCAGCTGCGCATGAACGAGGCCTTCCTGGCCGCGGACCTGCCGGGGCTGCGGATTGTCTCGCTCGCCTCCACCAGCGGCATCGCCGGCAACCGCGGGCAGACCAACTACGCGGCCTCGAAGGCGGGGGTGATCGGCATGGTCGCCGCGACCGCCGAGGCCCTGGCCTCCCGCGGCGGTGGCATCAACGCCGTGGCACCGGGCTTCATCGAAACCGAGATGACCGCCCGGATCCCCGTCGCCACCCGCACCGTGGGCCGGATGCTGATGCCCTCGCTGATGCAGGGCGGCCAGCCGCTGGACGTGGCCGAGGCCATCGGCTTCCTGGCCTCCGACGCCGCCGGCGGCATCAATGGTCAGACCCTGCGGGTCTGCGGGCAGTCGCTGGTGGGCGCATGAGCCGCCGCCAGGTCCGCCTGGACGCCGTCCCCGCCCTGCCACGGCTCTACGCCGAGGCGGTGGCGCACCAGCTCCGCAACCAGCTCACCCGCTCGGGTGGGCGGGGCGGGGACCTGGTGCTGCCCGACGTCGAGCACACCGTCTCCGGCGTCCGCCCCGACCGTGCCCGGCTGGAGGCCTACCAGGCGCTGGTGGGGGACACCGTGCGCCCGACGCTGCCGAGTGTCTTCGTGCACGGGACCGTCTTCCCGGTCGCGATGTCGGTGCTCGCCGCCCGGGATTTCCCGCTGCCGCTGTTGGGGATGGTGCACCTGTCCAACCAGGTCGAGCACCTGCGTCCCATCGGCGTGGACGAGACCCTGGACGTGCGGGCCTGGGCGCAGAAGCTGCGCGAGCACCGCGCCGGCACCGCCGTCGACGTGGTGTGCGAGGCCAGCATCGCCGGCGACGTCGTCTGGGTGGGGACCTCGACCTACCTGGCCAAGGGGGTCTGGTCCGGCCCGAAGCCGGAACGCCGCGGCGACCGCGAGCCGTTCACGGCCCCGCGGCAGACCGGGGCCTGGCGGCTGGGGGCCGGGACGGGCCGCGAGTACGCTGCCGTGCTGGGCGACTACAACCCCATCCACCTCGGGGCGCTGCCCGCCCGGGCGCTGGGCATGAAGCGCCAGATCGCCCACGGGATGTTCCTGGCCGGCAAGGCGCTGGCGCAGACCGCCCCCCGCGCGGGCGGGTACCACTGGGACATTGTCTTCGAGGCACCGGTGCTGCTGCCCTCCACCGTGGCGTTCGGGGTCACCACCACCAAGACGCTGCTCTCCTTCGAGGGCTGGAACGCCTCGGCGGGGCGCCGGCACTTCCGCGGGGCGGTCCGGCCGCTTTAGGAACGCGGAGCCGGTGATCCGGCGGGCGGATCCACCACCGGGTCCTCGTCGGCGGCGGCCCGGGCATAGCTGGTCCGGGCCGCCGCTGCCGTGTGGTCCCAGCTGAAGCCGCGGGCCCGGAGGACGGCGGCCTCTCCCATGGCCCGGAAACGGTCGCGGTGGGTGGCCGCCTGGGCGATGGCCTCCGCCCAGCTGGCCGCCGTCAGGTCGGCGACGAGCACCCCGGTGGAACCGTCGGCCACGCTGTGGCGCAACCCCCCGACGTCGTGCGCAAGGACCGGTGTCCCGCAGGCCTGCGCCTCCATGGCCACCAGCCCGAACGATTCGCTGTAGGAGGGGACCGCGACCACGTGGGCGGCGCGGAACCAGGCCGCCAGCTGGTCGGCCGGTGCCGGGGGCAGGCGGTGGGCGGTGTGCTCGAGGTGCTCCTCGGCGATCAACCGCGCCAGGTTCAGCTCCTTCGAGCCGCTGCGCGAGCCGATGATCGCCAGCTCGACGTCCAGGTCCGGCCGCTTGCGGGCCAGCAGGCCCAGGGCGCGCAGCAGGATGTGCGGGCCCTTGAGCTTCTGGATGCGTCCGGCGAAGGCGATCCGCAGCGGATCCGCGGCCGGGCCCGGCGTGTGCCCGGCATCGCCGATCCAGGTCCGCGGGCCGTCGGGGTGGAAGATGTCCAGGTTCACCCCGGGGGCGACCAGGTCGATCCGCGAGCGGTCAGCCCCGTAGTCGGCGACGAGTTCGTCGGCCTCGGCGGCCGTGTTGGCCGTCAGCCGGGTGGCCCGGCGGGCCAGCACCGTCTCCGCCTCGACGCGGCTGTCCGGTTCCTCCGCGTCCCGCTGGTGGCGGCGCTTGGACTTGGCCATGGTGTGCATCGTGTGCACGAGCGGAACACCCCAGGCCCGGGCCAGGTCGAGCCCGACGAGACCGGACATCCAGTAGTGGCTGTGGACGACGTCGTACGGGCCGAAGCGGCCGGACAGGATGGCCTGTGAGATGTCCGGGAGGTAGGCGGGCAGCTGCTCCTTCGGCAGCGGTCCCCGGGGACCTGCCGGGAGATGGTGGACCACGACGCCGGGACCCAGGTGCACCGGGCCGCGCTCCTCGGGGCTGCGGGTGAAGATGTCCACCTGGGCACCGCCGGCGGCAAGGGCCAGGGCGACTTCGCGCACGTAGACATTCATGCCGCCGGCGTCCCCGGAGCCCGGCTGGTCCAGCGGGGAGGTGTGCAGGCAGGGCATAGCCACCCGGAGGTGCTGCCGGTCGGCGCGGCGCTGCCGGCGGTGGCGGTCCGGCAGCTGGCCGGAGGTGTCGATGGCGAAGGGCATGGGGGTCCTGGAGCGGAGGGCCGGCGACGGGCCGGAGGGGTCCCTTGAAGACTAGTCCGCTGGCCGCGCCACGTCCTATTTCCGGGTGCCTCCGCCTGACCGGGCACCGGGAACGGCCGGTCCCGGCAAGGCCGCAAGGTCGGCCTGGACCGTGTCCTCGGCCATCCCGTGCGGGAACCAGACGGGGCATCGGTCCGCGACCTGCGCGACGGTCGGCTGCTCCGGCAACGGCCGGGCCGTGGGCAGCGTCTCCTCGAGTGCCTGGGCGAGCAGCCTCATCTCGACGCGGCCAAGGATCCTGCTGGGCGGGGCCCCGGCGTCGGCGGTGCGGGCCGCGTTCTCATCGAGGTAGGCCAGGCACAGGGCCGCCAGGGTCGGTGGCTCATCGGCGGGTGGAGGCGTCGACGGGGGAGAGGTGGGCGTCGGATCGGCGGGGCCTGGTTTCGGGCGGGGGCCCTGCGCTGGGGTGGGGACCTTCGTTGGGGTGGGCGACGGTGTCGGCACCGTGGCGGGTGAGGGCGAGGCTGTCGCCTCGTCTGCCGGGGGCGTGCCGGTGGATGGCGATGCCGTCGCCGAGGACGTGGGCTCCGCCGGTGTGGCCGGCGACGCGGACGATGTCGCTGTCGCTGCGGGTGTTGGCGTGGCCGAGGCCGTGGGCGGTGTGGTGGGCTCCGGTGCCGGCTTCGGCGAGGCCGTCGGTGACGGAGCGGTCGACCGGGTCGCGGCTTGCGTCGGTTCCGGGGGGCCCTCCGGGGCTGGGGGAGCAGCAGTGCGGGCAGGGGCCGGGTGCGATGCTGGCGGCGTGGGGTCCGGCCGCGGGGACGTCGTCCGCGGCGCCGAACCGGCCGGTTCCTTCCGGTCCGCTCCCGACGCTCCCGATGCTCCCGACGGTTCCGACGGTTCCGGCTGATCCACCGGCTCCGGGGAGGCGGGGGCGGCACTGGCGGCGGTCGTGGTGCGGTCGGCCGGTTGGGGGCTCGCGCGGTGGTCCTCGATGTCGCGGCGCTCATCGGGCGTGACCGGGCGCTGGTGCCCGGCCAGCAGCGGCAGGTACCGGGCCGGGTCGACCCACTTGCCATTGAGGTAGACCTCGAAGTGCACGTGGCATCCGGTGGAGTTGCCCGTGGTTCCCGACAGGGCCAGGAGGTCGCCTCGGCGGACGGTGTCCCCGACGTGGACGACGAGCAGCGAGTTGTGGCTGTAGGCGGTTTCGACCCCGCTGCCGTGGTCCACCCTGACCCGCTGGCCGGAGTGTCCGGCCCAGGCTGATTGGACCACCGTCCCGTCCTCCGCGGCCCGAACCGGGGTCCCACAGGGCACGCCGTAGTCCTGGCCGATGTGTATGTAGGCGCCGGGCCCGGTCGGGTTCAACCGCCATCCGAAGGGGCTGGTGATCCGCGTGCTGTCCACCGGTGTCGACAGGGCCAGGCCCCCAGGGAGCAGCCCCGCTGGTGCGGTCGTGATGTGGGAGGAACCGCCGATCGTCGAGACGCCTTCGCCATTTTGCGCTGCCCAGTCGGAGGAGATGTCGGGATGGTATCCGCGGTCCCACTCGGTCAGCTGCTCCGGTCGCTCGCGCAGCGGGGCTGTTCCGGAGACCATGGTGTAGCCGGCCCGCACCGTTGGGGGGCGTTCCGTCGCCGAGGGCGCGGGAACGGGGAGGAGACCAGCGGGTGAGGGCCCCGCTGTCGGGGCGGAACCCACCAGGAGGGCGCCGCCGACGGCGAGGCCGAGCCACCTGAGCGAAACGCGGCGGAGACCGTGGCCGGTTGACGGCCGCCCTGGCACGCGTGAGCCCATGGTTCCCCCGAGGAGACGGAGCGGGTGCCCAAGCCGCAGGGTGCCGCGACGGTGGGCGTGGTCCAGATCACGTTACGCGGGTCCCCGGTGCCTGACCAGTGTTCGACGACGGGAAAATCCATCGCCGGTGGTGACCCGGCTCCCGAGCGGCTGGCAGACCACCACCGGTTGCGCCGGGCACCTGCCCCGGAGGCATGAAAAAAGCCCCGGAAAACCGGGGCTGATTTCGTGCGCGGAGGGGGACTTGAACCCCCACCCACTATACGTGGACTAGCACCTCAAGCTAGCGCGTCTGCCTATTCCGCCACCCGCGCAGGTGGTGCGATTCGACCGGTTCGGAGGCCCCGTGGGACTTCGTGCCCGGCGAAAGCAGCGAGTAAGACTCTAACATGAGGGTGGGGCAGTTCCCAATTCGGCTCTCGTTGGGGATGACCTGCGCGGATGGCTAGGCTGGAGCCACCCCGAACAACACCGGAAGGTCAGGTCATGACGGAGCGAGGAAACCCCGGTGCCGCCACCACGGCGGCCGACGAAGTCGAGGAGATCTGCCGCACGCTGATCCGCTTCGACACCAGCAACTTCGGCGGCAACGACGCCCGCCCCGAACGTCCCGCCGCCGAGTACGCGGCCGGGTTGATGTCCGAGGGCGGGCTCGAGCCCAAGATCTACGAATCATCACCGGGCCGCGCCAGCGTCGTGGCCCGCATGGCCGGCGAGGACCCCTCCCTGCCGGCACTTGTCGTCCACGGGCACCTCGACGTCGTCCCGGCGCAGGCCGCGGACTGGAGCGTCGACCCGTTCTCCGCCGACGTCAAGGACGGCATGATCTGGGGCCGCGGCGCAGTGGACATGAAGGACATGGACGCCATGATCCTCGCCGTCCAGCGCCAGATGCACCGGGACGGCGTCCGGCCCAAGCGCGACATCGTCTTCGCCTACTTCGCCGACGAAGAGGCCGGTGGCTCCTACGGCGCCCGGTGGATGGTGGACAACCACCCGGAGGTCTTCGAGGGGGCCGGCGAAGCCATCAGCGAGGTCGGCGGATTCTCCTCCACCGTTGGAGGACGCCGTGCCTACTTCCTGCAGACCGCCGAGAAGGGGCTGCACTGGCTGACGCTGCACGCCGGAGGACGGGCCGGGCACGGATCGCAGATCAACGACGAGAACGCCATCACCCGGTTGGCCGGTGCGGTCTCCCGCATCGGGGAGTACGAGTGGCCGCTCGAATACACGAAGACCACGCGTGCCCTGATGGAAGGGGTCGCCGAACTGACCGGCATCGAATTCGACGAGGAGGACCCCGGCGCCCTGCTCGACGCCTTGGGCAACGTCTCCCGGTTCGTGGGCGCGACGCTGCAGAACACCTCGAACCCCACGTCGCTGAAGTCCGGCTACAAGCACAACGTCATCCCCGGCGCCGCGGAAGCGTTCCTGGATTGCCGCACACTGCCCGGCCGCGACGAACTGCTCAAGAAGACGCTGCGCGAACTCGCGGGCGCCGGCGTCGACTTCTCCACCGTCCACGAGGACACCTCCCTGGAGGTCCCGTTCTCCGGGGGCCTGGTCGACAACATGGTCGCCTCCATCCAGGCAGAGGACCCCGGCTCGGTCGTGCTGCCCTACATGCTCTCGGGCGGCACCGACAACAAGTCGCTGTCCCGGCTGGGCATCACCGGCTACGGCTTCGCGCCCCTGCGCCTGCCCGACGAACTGGACTTCACCGGCATGTTCCACGGCGTCGACGAGCGCGTCCCGGTCGATGCCCTGCAGTTCGGCACCCGGGTGCTCTCCCGGCTCCTGACCACCTACTGACCAGCGGAAGGCACGGCACGCCATGGACGCCATCCGCGCGATCCTCACCGACGACCTGCTCGGACGCATCCGCTCCCGGGCCCCCGGGTACGATGCCGGGAACACCTTCTGCACGGAAGACCTCGCCGAGTTGCGCGGCGCCGGCTACCTGGCCTGCATGGTCCCGGTCGACCGCGGCGGCCTGGGCTGGGGCCTGGAACGCACGACGGCGGCACAGCGCCTGTTGGCTGCCCATGCCCCCGCCACGGCGCTGGCGGTCAACATGCACCTGGTCTGGTCCGCCGTGGCCCAGCTGCTGGCCGCCCGCGGGGATGACAGGTTGGACTTCGTCACCGACTGGGTCGCCGCCGGGGAGGTCCTCGCGTTCGGGATCTCCGAGGCCGGCAACGATGCGGTGCTCTTCGACTCCGCCACCCGTGCGGACCCGTCCCCCCGGGGCGGCTACGACTTCACCGGGATCAAGATCTTCACCTCGCTCGCCCCGGCCTGGACCAAGCTCGGGGTGTTCGGCAAGGACGGCGAGGGCGATGCGGCCCGTCTCGTGCACGGCTTCATCGACCGCGGCGACCCCGGGGTCGAGACCATCGAGAACTGGGACACCCTGGGCATGCGGGCCTCCCAGTCCCACTCGACCCGGCTCGTGGGCGCCCACGCCGAGGCCTCCACGATCCACAGCCGGCTGCCGGTCGGCCCGAACGCCGATCCGCTGGTGTTCGGCATCTTCGCCGCGTTCCTGTCCCTCACCGCCTCCGTTTATGTCGGCCTGGCCGAACGCGGCATGGAACTGGCGGCGGAGAAGCCGTCGCAGCGCACCTCCCTGAAGGACGGGGGACGGGCCCTGGCCCAGGATCCCGACATCCGCTGGCAGGTCGCCGACGCCGGACTGGAGATGCTGCGCCTGGATGCCCAGCTGCGGATGACCACCCGGGACCTGGACGACCTCGTGGACCACGGGGCCTCGTGGTTCCCACGGCTGGTGGCCCTGCGCACCCATGCCGGGGACACGGCCCGGCGGACCGTCCAGCTGGCCCTGCAGGTCTCCGGCGGCGGGCAGTACTTCCGCGGCAGCGAACTCGAACGGCTCTACCGCGACGCCCTGGCAAGCCTCTACCACCCCTCGGACGCCGAGTCGGCGCACTCCACGGTCGCCGCGTGGCTGCTGGGCCCGCCCGCGGACTGACTGCCGTCGTCCCTGGCGCCCAGCGCCCGGGAACGCCGGGGATCAACCCGCCGGCGGCGGCTCAGGAGGAGTAGACGTCCAGGGTGCTGGCCACGCGCATGACCTTGCGGCGCATCCAGTACCGGCGCGTCCCGCCCAGGTAGAGCCGCGTGGTGCGCAGCTCCCACTTGCCGTACTCCGCGTGCTCTGCGAGTTCGCGGCGGGCATCGGCGACCGACTGGCCGGGACGGACCGTCAGGACCAGGTACTCGAAGCCGCCGTCGGTGAACTTCTGGACGGGTGCTGGTGAATTCTTCATCATGTGGTACCCATTCTGCTCGCTCTACGGGTAACGTCTAGTCCATGAGCACAGATCCGCGTGTTGCCCTGCAGGCCCTGGTGGCCTCGCTCGAAGAACATCTCTCCGCGGTGTCCTCGCGTCGGGGGGACGAGGACCCCGCCGTCGAAAGCGCGGTCTTCCGGATGATCGATGCGTTCGAGGAGTACGAGGACGCGCTCTACGATACCTACGGCGAAGTCACCCCGCTCGACGTCTACGACGACGACGAGGACGAGGACGGGGAAGCCGACGGGGAGGGCAACGACACCGAGGACGCAGACCTCCGCGGCTGAGGCGGCTGAGGCCGCGCCGCGACGTGCGGTACACGCCACAATGTGGGCCCCGGGCCCCCGGCGTGAAGTAGTGTCTCACTCGTGAATTGGTTTGAAGCGGCCTTCTTGGGCCTGATCCAGGGTTTGACCGAGTTCCTCCCCATCTCCTCCAGCGCCCACCTGCGCATCGTGGGGGAATTCCTGCCCAACGCGGCCGACCCGGGCGCAGCCTTCACCGCCATCACCCAGCTGGGGACCGAAACCGCCGTCGTCCTCTTCTTCTGGCGCGACATCGTGCGCATCATCGGCGCCTGGTTCCGCGCGATCGTCGGCAAGATCCCGCACAGCGACCCGGACGCGCGCATGGGCTGGCTGATCATCATCGGCTCGCTGCCCATCGGCATCCTGGGGCTGCTCTTCCAGGACCAGATCGAGACGACGTTCCGCTCGCTGTGGCTCGTGGCCACGATGCTGGTGGTCTTCGGCATCTTCCTGGCCATCGCCGACCACTACGGCAAGCAGCAGCGGGAACTGGGCGAGCTGACCGTCAAGCACGGCATCTACTTCGGCCTGGCGCAGGCCCTCGCCCTGATCCCCGGCGTCTCCCGCTCCGGCGGCACCATCACCGGCGGCCTCCTCATGGGCTACACCCGCGAAGCCGCCGCCCGCTATTCCTTCCTGCTGGCCATCCCCGCCGTCTTCGCCTCGGGCCTCTACCAGGCCGTCAAGAGCATCGGGGAGCCCAGCGTCTACACCGGCGGGCAGACCCTGCTGGCGACCGTGGTCGCGTTCGCGGTCGGCTTCGTCATCGTCGGCTGGTTTCTGAAATACGTCTCCAGCCACAGCTACAGTGTCTTCGTCTGGTACCGGATCGCCCTGGGTCTGGTCTTGTTCGTCCTGCTGGGCCTCAACGTCATCAACGCCTAGCACCACCCGCTCCACCGCCCCCGAAAGGCCGATACCCCTTGCACGCATGGTCCGCGCCCAGCATCCCCACGATCCCCGGCACCCCGCCGCCCCTGCGGATCCACGACTCATCGACCCGGGAACTGGCCACCCCCGCCACCCGGGAGCGGGCCAGCCTCTACGTCTGCGGGATCACCCCCTATGACGCCACCCACATGGGACACGCCGCCACCTACGTCGCGTTCGACCTGCTCAACCGCTTCTGGCGTGATGCAGGGCTCGCGGTCGACTACGTGCAGAACGTCACCGACGTCGACGACCCGCTGCTCGAGCGGGCCACCGCCACCGGGGTGGACTGGAGGGACCTCGCCGAGGGCCAGACCGACCTGTTCCGCGGTGACATGGAGGCGTTGAACGTCCTGCCGCCGGAACACTACATCGGAGCCGTCGAATCGGTGTCCTGGATCGTCCCGGTCGTCGAGGCGCTGCTCGAGGCCGGGGTGGCCTACCGGGTTCCCGGGACCGACGGGGAACCCGACGGCGACGTCTACTTCGACTCGGAGGCCGCCGCCTCCGACGTCTGGCAGCTGGGCACCGTCAGCGGCTACGACCACGAGACGATGGCGGGCTACTTCGCCGAACGCGGCGGCGACCCGGACCGGCCGGGCAAGAAGAACACCCTGGACCCGCTCCTCTGGCGGGTCCGCCGCGAGGGCGAGCCCTTCTGGGACGGCGCGGGCCTCGGGGAGGGGCGCCCGGGCTGGCACATCGAATGCTCGGTCATCGCCCGGCGTTTCCTGCCCGCCCCCTTCACCGTCCAGGGCGGGGGATCGGACCTGATCTTCCCGCACCACGAGTTCTCCGCCGGGCACGCCACCGCCTCCGACGGCAAGCCGCTGGCCGAGCACTACGTGCACACCGGCATGGTGGGCCTGGACGGCGAGAAGATGAGCAAGTCGCTGGGGAACCTGGTGCTGGTCTCCAAGCTGCGTGCCGCCGGCGAGGACCCGATGGCAGTGCGTGCGGTCCTGGTCGGCCAGCACTACCGCTCGGACTGGCAGTGGACGCCGGAACTGCTGCAACAGGCCACCGCCCGCCTGGCCGCCTGGCGGCGGCAGGCAGCGGCCACGACGCGGGACCGCGCGGTCGAACTGGTCACGCAGCTGCGCCGGCACCTCGCCGACGACCTGGATTCCCCCGCCGCACTGGCGGTGCTCGACGCCTGGGCGGGGGAGGCCCCGGCCCCCGACCGCACCGGGGAAGGCGAGGACCTGGTCTACGATGCGCTCGATGCCCTGCTGGGCCTGAAGCTGCGCTGAGGCCGGGCGCCCGGGCGACGGGACTCCAGGCTAGCCGTCGGTGCCGCGGTCGCGGCGCTTGAGGTAGCGCTCGAATTCGCGCGCGATCGACTCGCCGCTGGCCTCCGGCAACTCCGTGGCGTCCTGGGCCTGCTCCAGCTGCTGCACGTAGGCGGCGACCTCGGGGTCCTCTGCAGCCAACTCGTTGACCCCGCGCTGCCAGGCCTCGGCCTCCTCGGTGAGAGCGGCCAGGTCGAAGGGCGTGCGCAGGATCTCCTCCACCTGCCGCAACAGCGACAGCGTCGCCTTGGGGGAGGGCGAGTGCCCCACGTAATGCGGCACGGCTGCCCAGATCGAGACGGTGGGCAACCCCGCGGAATCCGCGGTTTCCGCCAATACCCCCAGAATCCCCGTGGGCCCCTCGTAGGTGGCCCGGTCGGCCCCGAGCAGGTTCCGCAACGTCTCGTCCTCGCTGGAGGTGCTCGCCGGCAACGGCCGGGTGTGCGGGACGTCGGCCAGCAAGGCGCCGACCAGGACCACCGCCTTCACGTTCTGCAGTTCGGCTTGGGTGAGCAGCTCGGCGGTGAAGGCCTGCCACCGGTAGGTCGGCTCGGTCCCGCGCACCAGCAGCAGGTCGACGTCCGTGTCGGGCAACGGGGCACGGAACATGCGGGTGCCGGGCCAGCGGATCGTGCGTTTGCCCGCCGCGTTGCGGCGAACCGAGGGGCGGGAGAACTGGTAGTCGTAGTAGTCGTCCTCGGACAGCTGGCCGACGTTCTTGGCCTCGAAGGTGCTGGCCAGGAAACGCAGCGCATCGCTGGCGGCCTCGCCGGCGTCGTTCCAGCCCTCGAAGGCGACCACCATGATGGTGGGCCGCCGACCGGTCCCGGGGTGCGCCTGGGCCGCGATCAGCTCGGGGAGCGAGCCGCGCGTTTCGTTGTCCTCTGCCACGCTCTCACCCTAACGCGAACGCTGGCGGTGGCAACGCCTGCGTCCACGTAGAATTGAGGAATGAGCGCCTTCCCCACCCACGCCCTGTCCAGGACGAATGCCTACGACGCCCATGCCGGCCTGCAGGCCGTCCTCTGGGACATGGATGGGACGATCGTGGATACCGAGCCGTACTGGATCGCCGCCGAAAAGGAACTGGTGGCCAGCCATGGCGGCCACTGGAGCGACGAGGACGCACACCGGTTGGTGGGCCAGGCCCTGCCCGCCAGCGCCGCCATGCTGCGGGAGGCAGGGGTCCGGATGGAGATCCGGGAGATCATCGACGAACTCACCGCCCGCGTGGTGGCCGGGCTGCGGTCCCGGACCACCTTCCGGCCCGGGGCCCGGGAACTGCTGGCCGACCTGCGCGAGCACGGCGTGCCCTGCGCCCTGGTCACCATGTCCGAGGGCCCGCTGGCCCACCTCGTGGCCGAGGCCCTGCCGGAAGGCACCTTCGAGTTCCTGGTCACCGGGGACATGGTCACCGCCGGCAAGCCGGACCCGGCGCCCTACCACCTGGCCTTCGAGACGATGTCCGGCCTTGTCGGCGGGCTCGAGCGCCATCGCGTCGTCGCCATCGAGGACTCGGTACCCGGCGTCCGGTCCGCCGCCGCCAGCGGCACCCCCACCATTGCCGTCCCGCACTACTCCCAGCTGCCCGCGGACGGCCCGTGGACCGTCTGGCCCACCCTCGAGGGCACCACCGCCGACCAGCTGGATGGATTCGTGCTCGCCGGCGGGGCCGCCCGGTGAGCGGACCCGCACAGCCCACCGGTACCGGCGCCCATGCCGCCGCGCCCGACGGGCAGGAGCACGAGCGCCGGCCGGGCATCCCCCTGGGCCGCATCGGCGGCGTCCCCGTCTACCTGGCCTGGTCCTGGTTCCTCATCGCGGCCCTGATCCTGCTCGTCTTCACGCCCAACGTGATGCGGGCGCTGCCCGGCATCGGCCTGGCCGCCTACGCCGTGTCCTTCGCCTACGCGATCCTGCTGGCCCTGTCCATCCTGGTCCACGAACTCGCCCACGCCCTCTGCGCCAAGTCCTTCGGCTGGCCGAACGCCCACATCGTGCTGACGCTGTGGGGCGGGCACACCCAATTCGGCAGCTTCCACGCCACCCCCGGCAGGTCGCTGCTGGTGGCCATGTCCGGGCCCGCCGCGAACTTCGCCCTGGCCGGCCTGGGCTACGTGGCCGTCCTGGCGCTGGAACCGACCGGGGTCACCGGCCTGCTGATGACCATCCTGGTCTGGGCCAACTTCCTGGTCGCGCTGTTCAACGTGCTGCCGGGCCTGCCGCTGGACGGCGGCCGGCTCGTCGAATCGGCCGTCTGGTCCGCCACGGGATCGCAGGAAAAGGGCACCGTCGCCGCCGGCTGGGCCGGACGGGTGATCGTCATCGGCATCGCCGCCTACATCGTGGTCCTGCCGCTGCTCAACCGCGAGCCGATCAACCTGCAGCTGACCGTGGTCGCCCTGCTGCTCTGCGGCTTCCTGTGGATGGGCGCCAGCGGGGCGATCTCCGATGCCCGCATGCGCCTGCGCCTGCCCCGCGTGGCCGCCGGCGAGCTCATGGAACCGGCCAGCGCCCTGCCCTCCTCCGCCGTCGTCCTGGATATCGACCGGCGGATGGCCCAGCTGCCCGGCCACATCCTGCTCTGCGCCCCGACCGGGCTGCCCGAGGCGGTCGTGGACCGCGCCTCCCTCGCCGCCGTCCCGCCCGCGCTGCGCCGCACCACCGCCGCCGGCACCGTGGCCCGGGCGCTGGCCCCCGGCGCCGTCGTGCGGGCCAGCCGCTCCGGACGCGACCTGATCACCTACCTGGCCGGCCTGGACGGCAGCGAATACGCCGTCGTCGACGACACCGGCCGGATCGTGGGCCTGCTGATGCAGGACACCGTCGTCTCGGCCATCACCGGCAAGAAGGCCTGACCATGACCCCCGCAGCCAACGGAACGAGCCCCAGCATGCACGACACCGAGTCCCAGCCCGCCGCCCCGCACGGCGCCTCCCACCGCCGCGGCCCCTTCGCCCCCGGCGACCGGGTCCAGCTCACGGACGAGAAGCGCCGGATGAACACGGTCACCCTCACCCCCGGCGGCCAGTTCCACACCCACCGCGGGGTGCTGGACCACGACGCGCTGATCGGGGCGCCGGAGGGCGTGGTGGTCGAGAACTCCGAGGGCCGCCGCTACCAGGCCCTGCGCCCGCTGCTGAAGGACTTCGTGCTCTCCATGCCGCGCGGTGCCGCCGTCGTCTACCCCAAGGACGCCGCCCAGATCGTCACCATGGGCGACATCTACCCCGGCGCCCGCGTCCTGGAGGCCGGCGTCGGCTCCGGCGCCCTGTCGATCTCGCTGCTGCGCGCCGTCGGGGACGCCGGCTACCTGCACAGCATCGAACGGCGCGGGGAGTTCGCCGACATCGCCCGCGGCAACGTCGAGACGATCTTCGGCGGCCCACACCCGGCCTGGAACATCAGCATCGGCGACTTCCAGGACCAGGCCACCGCCACCGAGGAGCCCGGCTCCATCGACCGTGTCGTGCTGGACATGCTCGCCCCGTGGGAATGCGTCGACGCCGTGGCCACCGTCCTGGCCCCCGGCGGCGTCTGGGTCAACTACGTGGCCACCGTCACCCAGCTCTCCCGCACCGCCGAGGCCATCCGAGCCGACGGCCGCTTCACCGAACCCGAATCGTGGGAGTCCATGGTCCGCGGCTGGCACCTCGACGGGCTGGCCGTGCGCCCGGACCATCGCATGGTCGCCCACACCGGGTTCCTGCTCACCACCCGCCGCCTGGCCGACGGCGCCGCCGGGATCCCGGGGCAGAAGCGCGTGAAGAACACCGAGTTCGCCGCCGAGGACCTCAACGCCTGGACCCGGGAGCACGACGACGGGGCCTGGAACGCGGAGAACCTCGGGGAGCGCGGGGTCTCCAGCAAGAAGCTGCGCCGCGCGGCGAAGGACGCGAAGTCGATGAAGCAGCGCGGGGCCTTCCGCGACGCGGACGGCAACAGCCTGGACCCGGACGACTTCCCGGAGCCCGGGTCCACCACCTGATGCCCGCGGGCCGTTAACGATTCGACGCCACGGCACCACGGGTGGCTACGATGAAGACAACGGCCCCCGCGGGGGCACACGGCGAGAGAAGGGTGCCCCCATGCCGGAGAACTCGACCCCGGTCCCCGGGTCCGGGGACCCGCAGCGCGACCAGCGGCTGCAGAACCAGCTCGACATCGCCGAGCGGCAACTCAACGTGCTGCGCGACAAGGCCCGCAACCTCGACCGCCAACTCGGCACGGCCACGGCCAACAACGGACGGCTCACCGCCATGCTCGAGCGCACCCGCGAGCAGATCGTCACGCTCAAGGCCGCCCTCGACCAGGACGGGGACACCCCGTTCACGTTCGGGACGATCGTGGGGCTCAACCCCCGGACGCATCCCGCCGCGGGCACCGCGATCGCCTCCACGGCGGTGCAGAGCGCCGACATCATCCAGGGCGGGCGCAAGCTGCGGGTGGCCATCAGCCCGCTGCTGAACTTCGAGGCCCTCCAGCTGGGCCAGGAGGTCCTGCTCAACGAATCGCTGGCCATCGTCGCCGGACTCGGCTTCGAGGCCTCCGGCGAACTGGTCTCCGTCAAGGAGGTCATGGACGACGGGCGCGTCCTGGCCGTCGGGCGCGCCGACGACCAGAAGGTCATCCGCCTGGCCGGTCCGCTGCTGCGCGAGAAGGTCAGGGTCGGCGACTCGCTGGCCATCGACCCGCGCACCGGGCTGGCCACCGAACGGGTCCACCTCTCCGAGATGCAGTCGCTCATCCTGGAGGAGGTCCCGAACATCTCCTACGCCGACATCGGCGGCCTGGGCCCGCAGATCGAGCAGATCCGCGACGCCGTCGAACTGCCGTTCCTGCACCAGGACCTCTACCGCGAACACGGCCTGAAGGCCCCCAAGGGCATCCTGCTCTACGGTCCGCCCGGCTGCGGCAAGACGCTCATCGCCAAGGCGGTCGCCCACTCGCTGTCCGAACGCACCGCCGAACTGCGCGGCGGGGAGAGCGCACGCAGCTACTTCCTGAACATCAAGGGCCCGGAGCTGCTGGACAAGTACGTGGGCGAAACCGAACGCCACATCCGGCTGATCTTCGCCCGGGCCCGGGAAAAGGCGGCCGGCGGGAACCCCGTCGTCGTCTTCTTCGACGAGATGGACTCGCTGTTCCGCACCCGCGGCACCGGCGTGTCCTCCGACGTCGAGACCACCATCGTGCCCCAGCTGCTCAGCGAGATCGACGGCGTGGAGAAGCTGGACAACGTCATCATCATCGGCGCCTCCAACCGCGAGGACATGATCGACCCGGCCATCCTGCGCCCGGGCCGGCTGGACGTGAAGATCAAGGTGCTGCGCCCCGACGCCGAGGGGGCCGCCGAGATCTTCGGCAAGTACCTGACCACCGACCTGCCCATCCACGCCGCCGACCTGGCCGAGCACGGCGGCAACGCCGCGGCGGCCGTCCACGCGATGATCCGCCAGACGGTCGAGGCGATGTACGCCACCGACAAGGAGAACGAGTTCCTCGAGGTCACCTACGCCAACGGCGAGACCGAGACGCTCTACTTCAAGGACTTCAACTCCGGGGCGGTGATCCGCAACGTGGTGGACCGCGCCAAGAAGTCGGCGATCAAGGACCTGCTGACCTCCGGGGAACGGGGCCTGCGGATCGAGCACCTGCTGCGCGGGGTCGTCGAGGAGTTCCACGAGCACGAGGACATGCCCAACACCACCAACCCGGACGACTGGGCGCGGATCTCGGGCAAGAAGGGCGAACGGATCACCTACATCCGCACGATCGTGCAG
>DATNBS010000098.1:0-6530 GCA_035571895.1 Arthrobacter sp.
TCTCGTCGGCCCCGTCGACGCGCGGGGTGTGGGTCAGGGTGATGGTCATGGTGGCTGTCCTTACTTGGCGCTGGTGCGGGCGGCGGCGGCCACGGCCTCGGCGACGTCGGCGGCGACGTGCGGGTCGAAGACGCTCGGGATGATGTATCCGGGGTTCAGCTCCTCCGGGGAGACGCGGGCGGCGATGGCCTCGGCGGCCGCCACCAGCATCTCGGGGATGATGTCCACCGCACCGGCGTCGAGCAAACCGCGGAAGAACCCGGGGAAGGCCAGCACGTTGTTGATCTGGTTGGGGAAGTCGCTGCGTCCGGTGGCCACGACGGCGGCGTGGTGCCCGGCCTCGACCGGGTCGACCTCGGGGTCGGGGTTGGCCATGGCGAAGACGATGGCGTCCTCGGCCATCGTGGCGACGTGCTCGCCGGTGAGGATGCCGGGGGCGGAGACGCCGATGAACACGTCGCTGCCCACGAGGGCCTCGTGCAGGCTCCCGCTGAAGTCGCCGGGGTTGGTGTTTTCGGCCAGCCACGCCCGGTGGCCCTCGGTGTGGGCGTCAGCACGGGAGATCGCGCCGTTGCGTCCGCAGGCGATGATGTTGGTGGCCCCGCGGGCCAGCAGGAGCTGCACGATCGCGTTGCCGGCCGCGCCGACGCCGGAGACGACGATGCGGACCTGGTCCATGGTCTTGCCGACGACCTTCAGGGCGTTTTCCAGGGCGGCCAGGGTGACGATGGCGGTGCCGTGCTGGTCATCGTGGAAGACGGGGATGTCCAGTTCCTCGCGCAGCCGGGCCTCGATCTCGAAGCAGCGGGGAGCGGCGATGTCCTCGAGGTTGACGCCGCCGTAGACGGGGGCGATCGCCTTGACGATGTCCACAATCTGGTCGGTGTCCTGGGTGGCCAGGCAGACCGGCCAGGCGTCGACGTCGGCGAACTGCTTGAACAGGGCGGCCTTGCCTTCCATGACCGGCAGGGCGGCCTCGGGGCCGATGTTGCCCAATCCGAGGACGGCGGAACCGTCGGTGACGACGGCGATGGTGTTGCGCTTGATGGTCAGGCGCCGGGCGTCGGCGGGGTTCTCGGCGATGGCCTGGCAGACGCGGGCGACGCCGGGCGTGTAGGCGCGGGAGAGGTCGTCGCGATTGCGCAGCGGGACCTTGGGGGTGACCTCCAGCTTTCCGCCGAGGTGCATCAGGAACGTGCGGTCGCTGACCTTGCGGACGGTGACGTCGTCGAGGGCGTCAAGCGCCGCGCGGACCCGTTCGCCGTGGGCCGCGTCCGTGGTGTTGCAGCTGACGTCCACGACCATGGACCGGTGGGTCGACTCGGTGACGTCCAGCGCCGTGATGGAGCCGCCCGCACCGCCCACGGCGGCCGCGAGTTCGCTGGTGGCGGTGAACGTGGCGGGGGTTTCGACCCGAAGGGTCAGTGAATACCCGGGACTGGGGTTCGCCATGGATTTGCTCCTCATACTCGTCGGGGACCGACACGGGTCGATGTGTTTCCGTATAGTGGACATTATTATTTGAAGAATGGAAAAGCAACCGTTTGACGGGAGAAAATTTCCGCGGTTTTGCCGCAGCCTTCTCGCCTGTCGGAAAAACTCTCTCCGCTTCCGGTAGTGTGGCGAGAAGTCCCCATCCCGTAGATCGACATCCGACCAAGTCGGCCAGAGCACCCAGGAGATCCAATGCCCGCCAAACCCGCCAGCGGGGTCCAGTCCGTCGAGCGCGCCTTCGAGCTCCTTGAGCTCATGGCACGGGCCGGCGGCGAGTGCACGCTCAGCGAACTGGCCCAGGAGACACCCCTGCCGCTGCCGACGATCCACCGGCTGCTGCGCACGCTCGTCGGCATCGGGTACGTCCGCCAGCTGCCGAACCGGCGCTATGCCCTGGGTCCGCGCCTGATCCGCCTCGGCGAGGTCGCCAACCGCCAGCTGGGCGCGGTCGCCTCCCCGCTGCTGCGCCGCCTCGTCGAGCAGCTGGGTGAATCGGCCAACCTGGCCGTGCTCGACGGGGACAAGATCACCTATGTCAGCCAGGCCCCGTCGCCGCACAGCATGCGCATGTTCACCGAGGTCGGCCGCCGGGCCGACCTGCACAACACGGGTGCCGGCAAGGCGATCCTCTCGGTGCTGGACGACCAGCGGATCGACCGCCTCGTCGGCCAGGCCGGGATGGCGGCACCGACACCCAACGCCATCACGTCGCTGGCCGCGCTGCACGACGAGATCGCGAAGATCCGCAACGTCGGATTCGCCGTGGACGAGGAGGAGCAGGAAGTGGGCGTCAGGTGCTTCGCCATGGCCGTGCCCGGGGCCCCGACGCCGATGGCGGTCTCCATCTCGGGTCCGATCACCCGCGTGGACGATTCCCTGGCGGAGCGGGCGATTCCTGCCCTCACCGACGCCACACGGACGATTGCCCAGGCGCTGACCGGCACCCAGGACTAGCCCGGCCCCCACGGACAAGACGGCCCCCTGCGGTGCCGGGCCCCCAGACCCGGCACCGCAGGGGGCAGTTCGTCCATGCCGCTCCACCACGGGAGCGCCGCCTAGTGCAGGACGGCCCCGCTCTCCTGCGACCGCGGGACCGACTCGGCCGCCTGGAGCACCGCCTCGGGTTCCAGCCCGTCGGGAAGCTCCGCCCGGACCCCGGCGGCCTGGCAGGCCTTGACGTGGTCGGCCAGCGCCACGGTGAACTGCTCTGCCGTGACCACGGGGACTTCCTCCCCGTCGGCATCGACGACCTTCCCGGCATCGACCCGGTCGCCGTCGCGCAGTCCGAGCAGCTGGTCCTTGCGCACCATCCGCGGTGGCGAGGCCACGAAGACCGAGGCATCCTTCTCCGGGTTGCCGAACGTCAGGACGTTGAAAAGCAGGTTCAGCAGCACGGCCATGACGGCCGCCGAGCTGATCCCCGAGTGCAGGATCGTGGCCAGCCATCCCGGGAACGTCTCGTAGAAGTCCGGCTTGACGATGGGGATCATGCCGAAGGCGATCGAGGCCGACACGATGATCATGTTCATGCCCTTGTCGTACCTGACCTTCGACAGGGTGCGGATGCCACTGGCGGCCACCGTGCCGAACAGCACCATTCCGGCTCCCCCGAGCACCGGAGCGGGAATGGCCGCCACGACGCGGCCGAGGACGGGGAGCAGGCCCAGCACCATCAGGATCCCGCCGCCGGCGGTGACCACGAACCGGCTCTTCACCCCCGTGATCGCCACCAGCCCCACGTTCTGGGCGAAGGCGCTCTGGGTGAAGGTATTCAGGAACGGTGCGGCCATGCTGGAGACCATGTCGGCGCGCAGCCCGTTCGCGATGCGCTTCTTGTCCACTCGCGAGCCGGTGATCTCCCCGATGGCGAGGATGTCCGCCGTCGTCTCCGTGAGGATGACGAGCACCACGATGGTCATCGAGATGATGCCCCCGATCTCGAAGACCGGGGCCCCGAAGGCCAGCGGCTGCGGCAGCGCCGCGATCGGGCCGTTCCCGACCTGGGAGAAGTCGGCCATGCCGGTGGCCCAGGCGAGCAGGGTGCCGCCGACGATCGCCAGCAGGATGGACAGCCGGGAGATGGCCGCGTTGCCGACCTTGCTCAGCAGCAGCACCAGGACCAGCGTGAAGGCCGCCAGGCCGATGTTGGCCAGGGAGCCGTAGTCCTCGGCCGTCTCCGCCCCGCCCATGGACCAGTTCGCCGCCACCGGGATGAGCGACAAGCCGATCATGGTGATCACGATGCCGGTGACGACCGGCGGGAAGAAGCGGATGATCCGCGCGAAGAACGGCGCCACCAGGAAGCCGATCACCGCGGCGACCAGCACCGATCCGAAGACCGCCTGGATCCCCCCGCCCCCGTTGACGATGGCCACCAGGGTGGCGACCGAGGCGAACGACGTGCCCTGGACCAGCGGCAGCTGGGCTCCGAAGAAGGGGATGCCCACGGTCTGCAGGATGGTGGCCAGGCCGCCGACGAACAGGCAGCACGCGACCAGCAGCGCCTGGTCGTTCGTGTCCAGCCCCGCTGCGGCACCGATGATCAGCGGCGGGGCGATGATCCCGCCGTACATCGTGAGAACATGTTGGAGTCCGTAGGCGAACGTCCGCCCCAGGGGCAGGTGCTCGTCCTCGGGACGCCGGTTTGCGGTGGTTTGTCGAAGTTTTTCAGCCTTCACTGCTGACCTCCTCGTAGGCTGCCGTAATGGACGGAGCGCCCGCGTGGCAGCGCGGGCGCCCCGTGGTGCCGTCTAGCAGAAGCCCGCGGCGTTTTCCCAGATCGGATGCGTCGGCGCGACGCCTTCGCGTTGGATCGTCGCCTCGATGAGCCCATAGGGGCGGTCGGCGGCGAAGAAGACCTCATGCGGGTTGTCCTGCCCGAACGGCTCCAGGTCGACCAGGAAGTGGTGCTTGTTCGGCAGCGACATCCGGATCTCCTCGATGTCCGGGTGGGCCTCCAGGACCAGCCGTCCCATTTCGAACATCGTCTGCTGCAGGGCCAGGGAATGGGTGTTCGCGAACCCGCGCAGCAGCTGGGTGCGCACCGAGGCGTAGATGGCGTTGTAGTCCAGGTCCCCCGCGGCCACCGCGTCGGTGTTGTAGCGCCAGCGGGCGTTGACGTCCGTGGCCAGGATCCGCTCCGTGGTCTCCTGCAGGGTGGTGTACCGGTCGACCGGGTAGCCGTGGAACTCGCTGCCGGTGGACTTCAGCACCGTCAGGCCGCTCAGTCCGGCGAGGATGTCCTGGCGTCCGTCGGCGATCTCCAGGACGGCGGTGCGGACCTCGCTCATGTTGCGCGAGAAGGCGTGGTCGTGGTCCTCGATGCGGTCCCAGGAGTACTGCTCGGCGGCCCAGCGGCCTCCGGTGACCCAGTCGAAGCTGCTGGTGAAGTGCTCGCCGAGCCGGACCAGGAACGCCTCGGGTGATCCGACGCCCTCCCGGGCGAGCCCGTAGACGGTGTTCTTCTGGGTGTCGGTGGGCACCACGTGGGCGTTGTCGCCCTCGGTGTGTGCGGCCTCGAAGTCGCCGTGTAGCTGCGAGGTGACGTTCAGGTCCTCGATCTGGTGGCGCGCGGTGTCGCGCGTGATCTTCACCAGGCGGACCTCGGCCTTGCCGTACTGGTTCTTGGCCAGCACGATCTTCGTGCCGGTGCTCGTCGTCGTGCCGGGATCGGCTGCGGTGGCGGTCATGGTTCTAGCTCCCTCGGTAGGTGGAATATGCAAACGGGCTGATCAGCAGAGGTACGTGGTAGTGCTCGGTGGCGTCGGCGACGACGAAGCCGAGCACGACCTCGGGGAAGAAGGTTTCCGTGCCCTTCGTCCCGAAATAGGTCCCGGTGTCGAAGGTGATCCGGTAGTGGCCTGGTTCAACCTGTGTCGGGCCCAGGCCGCCGATCCGGCCATCGCCGTCGGTGGTGCCTGATCCGAGTTCCTGCCAGCCGGCGGCCGTCTTGGCTGCCAGCGTGGCCTTGACACCGGAGGCGGGCCTCCCGGTCCCGGTGTCGAGTACATGGGTGGTGATGTGGCTGCGATGCTGCGGTGCATTCATCTGCTGCTCCTGGGGTGGTGGCGTGGTCCGCGGAACCTGCCGCGGGCGAAGACGGGGGACGACGGCGGTGCTCAGCTGGGCGAAAGAAGTCCACGCAGGCGCAGCACCGCGATCTCGCGCAGCTGGGAGGCGACTTCCTGCGCTTCGCGCTCCGGGGTGTTCTGCATCCGGCGGTCGATTTCGGCGAGGATCTCCTCCGGCGACCTTCCGGCGGCCCGGATGAGGAAGACGCGGTGGAAACGGGCTTCGTAGGCGGCATTCGCGGCGGCGAGCCGCGCCGCGACGGAGTCGTCGCCGCCCAGCCCGGACTGCTCGTCCCGGCTCAGGTGCGCCTCGGTGCTGTCCCCCGCAGCCCGCTCGCCCAGTCGCGGGTGGTGCGCCAGGGCGGCGTCGACCTCGTGGGGTTCGAAGGGTGCGGCAGCGGACGTGGCGGTGGCCAGCAGCTCGTCCACGCTGCGGTAGGGGCGGGATTCCACGACGGCGTCAACCCAGCGGGTGATGTCGACGCAGGGGCGCACGGCGGCTGCCGCCTGGTCCGCGGTCGTCGAGTTGAAGTGCATCAGGTCCATCGGGCTGCTCTTTCGTTGCTGCGTTTCCGCAGTGCCGAACACCCTTGACCATTGGCGGGACCGCCAACTTGATTCGATGCTTCTGTATCGTGGAAATGTCGTTCCGCGAATACTGTAAGCCAGCTCACACGGTGGCTGTCAAGGGCTCCGCGCAACAATGGCTTTCGGGCCGCCTGCCAGGTGCATGCAGCCGGAGGAGTCGCCGCGGGGCGCCCGGTTGATCGCGGGCAAACCCTTGCCTTTCCGCCACCGGAGGCCGCACACTGTTTCCATGACTCAATAAAGTTTTCTCGCAATGCGAAAACAGACAGGATGTGCACCATGACCACCACGAACAAGGCCACGCACCAGGAAGCTGCCGCCCACGCGGCCCCGACGGTCCATGATCCGGCCGCCCCGTTCTACGCCGTCGGCGGGGCC
>DATNBS010000099.1:0-11712 GCA_035571895.1 Arthrobacter sp.
GGGCTACCCCGTCACCGGCCTGGGCTGCGTTTCGCGGGTCTACACCGAATCCGCCGTCTTCCTCCTCGAGGACGGCACCGTCACGGTCCGTTCCACGCACGGCATCGGCTTCGACGACCTCGCCGCCCGCCTGCCGGTGGAGCTGCGGAAGGCCTGAGCACCCCGGCACGACGCGGCCCGCGGCACGCGCCCTTAGGATGGGTGGGTTGCCGCGGGCCGCTGCCGCATCCGCACCTTCCGGAAGGACACCATGGAGTACGACGTCGAGACGACCCCGGGCACGCCACCCCCTGCCGCGGCCGGCCAGTTCGTGCAGTCGCTGGCCCGCGGGTTGGACGTCATCCGCGCCTTCGACGCCGAGCACCATTCCATGACGCTCACCGACGTCGCCAAGCGCACCGGCCTCTCGCGGGCCACGGCCCGGCGGTTCCTGCTCACCCTGGCCGAGCTGGGCTACGTGCGCACCGACGGCAAGCACTTCGAGCTGACCGCCCAGGTGCTCCAACTCGGCTACTCCTTCCTCTCCGGGCACACCCTGACCGAGCTCACCGAACCGGTGCTCGAGGAACTGTCCTCGCGGCTGAACGAATCGGCATCGGCCTCCGTCCTGGACGGCGCCGACGTCGTCTACATCGCCCGCGTCCACACCCGACGCATCATGCGCGTGGGCATCACGGTCGGCAGCCGCTTCCCCGCCTACGCCACCTCCATGGGCCGGGTCCTGCTGGCCCACCTGGCGCCGGAGGACCTCGAAGCCGCACTTGCCGCCCGCCCGCTCCAGGCCCTGACGCCGAACACCCTCACCGATCCCGCGGCCCTGCGCCGCGAACTGGCCGCCGTCCGGGAACGGGGCTGGTGCCTGGTGGACCAGGAGCTCGAGGTCGGGTTGCGCTCCGTCGCGGTGCCCGTCCTCTCGCCGGACGGCAGCGTCGCCGCGGCCCTGAACGTTTCGATGAGCACGCTGCCTGGGGCCTCCCCGGCCGGTAGCGGCGGCTCCGACGAGGCGATGGAGATTCTGCCGCAGCTGCAGGACGCCGCCGCCCGCATCGGCGAGGCACTGCGCGCCCGGCGCTGAATCCGGCCGCCCCGGAGAACCGTTCCCGGAGGACTGTTCCCGGGGCACGGTTCCGGGACATCGGCGCCGGGGGTGGCCTGGGAGGCCCGTCCGGGTTACAGTCTCGGTAGCCTTCCGGCCGGCCCCTGCCCGCTGCCTCGCCTGCGGTGGAGGGACCCCGGCCGGCACATGCAGCGGGGGAGCAGCACATGTCGATCCGGAACCACCTCCTTACCCAGTGCGCCGCGGTGTCCGTGGCACTGGCGCTCGTCTCCGCCGGTGGCACGCCGCCGGCCACCGCGGCCTCCCCACCGGTGACGGCCGCGTCCCGGCAGGTCGCCGGGCCGGTCGCCGCGCAGGCGGCCCGGAAGGCCCTCCCCACGGCCAAGGCCGTGAAATACGCCAAGACGACGGCGAACCTGAACCTGCGCCGGGGTGCCGGGACCAGGTACGCGTCGCTGGGCATCCTGAAGAAGGGCACTGTCGTCGTCCGGACCGGCAAGACGTCCGGGGGCTGGTGGCAGGTCAGGCACGGCAGCCGGACCGGCTGGGCGTCCGCCACCTACCTTCGCGCGGCGGCCGCACCGGCGGGCACCGCGCCACGGCCGCGCGCAGCCGCGGCGATCCGCTGGTTCGCCGGGACCCAGGCCCTCTACGCAAAGCCAACGTTCGCCTCGAAACGGCTGCAGGCCTTCAGCAAGGGCATGAAGGCCACCCAGCTGCGCATCTCCGGCTCCTGGTCCTACGTCCAGGCGCCGGGCAGCCGGGGCTGGATCCCCACGCGCGACCTGTCGAAGAAGGCAACCCGCTACACCGGCTCCACCATCCTTCCCTCCCGCAGCCACCGCTGGACCCGTCATGCCTCGAACGTCCGCATCGGCGGGTCGACCTCGACGCGGAGCCTGGGTGTGGTGCCCGCGGGCGAGACGATGCCCCTGCTGTCCAGCCGTGACGGGTGGTCACGGGTGAAGACCTCGAAGGGCACCGGCTGGATCAAGAACACGCTGCTGACCAACCTCGCGACGAAGGCCCCGCCGCACCTGCAGCCTGTGACCTCTCGGATGATCAAGAAGGTCAAGGCCAAGTACGGGAGGACCTACAGTTCCGTGGGCACGCTGCGCAACGGTTCCATCGGCCACCGGCTCGGCGTCGGATCCGATTTCATGATGCGCGGCTGGAACAAGTCCTCGGGCATCCGCAACGGCAATGCCCTCGCCGCGTACTTGGTACGGAACCGCGCCTCGCTCGACATCGACTACATCATTTGGCGCGATCGGATCTGGCTGCGGCAGGACGGGCAGTGGGGCCCCTACTCGAAGGGCGGCTGGGGCCGGCACCTGAACGCACGGGGCTGGAACGCCACGACCATGCACTACGACCACGTCCACGTCGAGACACGGGTCGACTGAGCCGCCGGACCCGTTCACCAGGTCCTGTTCAGGGCGCGATGCTGATCTGCCGGAGCTCGGCGGCCAGCCGGTCCATGAACACATCGACCTTCGCGCTGCGCGAACTGCCCACCTGCAGGGCGAAGATGCTGCGGGCCAGCCGGATCTCCGGCACATCCAGCACCACCAGTCCCCCGGGCTTCTGCTGCATGGCCAGGGCGGGCACCAGGGCCGCCCCCAGACCCGTGGAGGCCAGGTGCAGGGAGGCGTTGAAGTCGTCGCAGTGCGCCACGATGCGCGGATGGAGGTCGAGGGAGGCGAACAGGCGGGAGATCACGGTCGCGTCCGAGGTACCGGGATGGTGCATGATCCAGGGCATGTTCGCCAGCTGGGCAGCGTCGACGCGGGCCCCGTCGGCGAACTTCCACGATGCGGGGACCACGACACGGAAATCGTCGTCGCCGAGCCACTGCCGGTCCATGGTCCCGGGCCACCCCAGTCCGGTCTGCCCGACCTGGAAGACCAGCGCGAGGTCGAGTTCGTTGCCTGCCTGCAGGCTGGCGATCGTCTGGTGGGGTTCGCCCACGCTGACCCGCAGCCGGATCCCCAGGCTGGTCCAGTCCGGTGCCCCCAACAGCCGGGGCAGGGCGAAGGTGGCCAGGGAGGGGAAGATCCCCAGCCGCAGCTCCTGGGCGGGATCCGCGCCCTGGGCGCCGGCCGCCGTCGTGCTCGCGGCGAGCAGCGCGTCGATGTCGGTGAGGACCTTGCGGGCGTGCCGGGCCATGGTGGCCGCCGCCTCCGTGGGCTCGATCGCGCGGGCGGAGCGGCGGAACAGCACGACCCCGGAGTCGCGTTCGAGGGCCGTCATCTGCTGGGAGACGGCGGAGGCCGTGTAGCCGAGGGGCACCGCGGCCGCGGCAAAGGAGCCGTGGGCGACGACCTCGAGCAGGGTGCGCAGATGCACGGGGTTGACCATCAGCGCTCCTGGGGGTCGGCGAGGGGGACAGCAAGCAATGTTAGGCCATGCTAGTCCTCGTCGTCCTCCTCGCGGGCTGCCGCGTCCTCGTCGTCGAGTTCCCACTGCGAGGCCAGCGACTCCTCGTCGGGTTCCCCGTCCGGGTCGTCCAGCTCGTCGACGACGTACTGGTGCCGGCGCAGCGGGTCGATCCGGTCCATTGTCTCCGGGGCGTCGGAGGATCCGTCCTCCGGTGACCCGTAGCGGCCGTCGCCCGGCTCGTCGAGATCGTCCTCGGGAAGCTCGTCGAAGACCGTGTCGTCATAGGTACCGCTCATGGCCCTTGCCTTCCTGCTCCGCGTGCCGGGCCCGGTGCCCGGTGGCATGTCTGACACCACCAGCGTAGGACGCGGCGACGCGGTTGGGAACGGGGCGCCGACACCCGCCGTCGGGGTGGCGGCCGGGCAGGGCTATCCGCGCAGCCCCATGGCCCCGGCGGTGAGCTTGACCGAGGCGAGGCGGTCGGCGGGATCCGAGGCGTTGTGCACGGTGATCAGCTCATCGGCCTGCGCGCTGCGGGCGAAGCCCTCGAGGTAGTCCCGCACGGCTTCGGGGGAGCCGACGGCCGTGTAGGCGAGCATCTTCAGGATCTGCTCACCGGCGGCGGATTCCATCAGCATGTCGATCTCCGGCTCCGTGAACGGTGTCTCGCGGCCGCGTCCGAGGAAGCTGGAGACGCGGTCGCGGCGGACCTGCTCCATCTGGGCCTGCGCCTGCTCGTTGGACTCAGCGGCCACGACGCCGACTCCGGCGATCACGTAGGGCTCGGAGAGCTGTTCGGAGGGCTGGAAATTGCTCCGGTAGGCGCCGATCGCCGCGTGCAGGGCGTCGGGGGCGAAATGGGAGGCAAACGAGTAGGGCAAACCGAGTTGGGCGGCCAACTGGGCACCGAAAAGGCTCGACCCCAGGATGTACAGGGGGACGCCGGTGCCGGCACCCGGGTACGCATTGACCGTGGGGATGCGCGAGTTCCCGCTCAGGAACCCCTGCAGCTCCAGCACGTCGTGCGGGAAGGAGTCGGCGGCTGCCGGATCCCGGCGCAGGGCACGGAAGGTGGCCTGGTCGCTGCCCGGGGCGCGGCCGAGTCCGAGGTCGATGCGGCCGGGGAAGAGGGTCTCGAGGGTGCCGAACTGCTCGGCGATGACCAACGGCGAGTGGTTGGGCAGCATGATGCCGCCGGCTCCGAGCCGGATGGTGGAGGTCTGCTGGGCGATATGGCCGATGAGGACCGAGGTCGCGCTGGAGGCGATGGTCGCCATGTTGTGGTGCTCGGCGTACCAGATGCGCGTGTAGCCGGCTGCTTCGGCTGCGCGGGCCAGTTCCACCGACTCCCTGAACGTGTTGGCGATGGTGCTGCCGGTTGGCACCGGAGCGAGGTCAAGAAGGGAAAGGGGGATGCTCACGTAGGCGACAACCCGGCGTCGTTCCCAAACATTCCCGGCCAGGGGCGGGACGGCAAATAACCGCAAAATTTATATTGCAAAGCTTTCTTTGTGGTCTTAGGCTGTGGTCATGGAACCACTCGAGGAACCCGGTCGCCATGCCGCCCGCCCGCTCGGCCTTCCGGCACTGAAGGCGCTGAGCCACCCGCTGCGCCTGCAACTGCTGGAAATGCTCTCCCGGTACGGGGCGCAAACGGCCAGTGGCCTCGCCGAGCGGCTGGGGGAATCGAGCGGATCCACCAGCTACCACTTGCGGCAATTGGCCAAGCACTCGCTGGTCCGGGAAGTCCCGGACAAGGGCAATGGACGCGAACGCTGGTGGGAACGGCCTCCCGGCCCTATCACCGTGGGGCCGGAGAGCCGGCAGGGGGACCCGGCCACCATCTCGGCCGCGCGGATCGTCGCCCGGCAATTCGGGCAGAACCGCGCGCAGGCGCTGGAGGATTTCCTGCGTTTTGGTGACGAGACGCTGGGGGAGGAGTGGATGGATGCTTCCGTCCTGAACACCTCCAACCTGCGCGTCTCGCGCGAGCAACTAGCCGAGATCTCCGACCGCGTGGTCGCTTACCTCGGCGACATCGTCGAGGAATACCGCGACGCCGGCGGGCCGGACGCACTGCCGGTCCAAATGCATTTCAACGCCTTCCCGCTGGTCGACCCCGGGCATCCCGGGACTGCCGGCAGCACTCACCAGGAGAAAACGACATGACCACCCGCACCCTGACCACGGGAACGGCCCCGAGCCGGACCCTGCGCATCCTCGAACCCGACGGCTTCGGAGCCGCCCTCATCGGCGCCGGATCGGCGCTGACCGATTGGGGCGAGCAGCTCAGCGCCCGCCGTGCGGCGCGGCACGCCGCCCTGCGTTCGCCCCGAGGCCGGGACCGGGCCAGCCGGTTGCACGACCGCGAGGAGGCGGTCGCCGACGCACTGGCCTCCCGGCACTCCGGGCTCGGCCTGTAGGCCTCCCGAACGCGGCCGCCTACCGCCGCGGGGTGGACAGCTCCGGGGCGGCCGCAGGCCCGTCGCCGTACAACTCCTCGATGAGCCGCAACCCGCGGTTGGCCCAGGCGATCTCCGCCTCCGCGCGGGCGATGAGCCCCTCGTAGGCAAAGCGCTTGAAGGCCACCGTGCGGTGGCGGTCCGCTGCGGGGGTGACCTCCAGGCGGCGGTTCAGCATGGCACTGGTGCCCGTGTCGATCTCGCGGATCTTGGTTTCCCATTGGCGCAGCAGGGCCGTGTTGTGCGCGATGTGGTCCTGCATGTTCGAGCGCGCGGCCTCCGGCGTGGCCCACTCCAGGTAGGCGGCGCGCAGGTGGGCCGGGTCGCGCACGCGGGAGGAACCCAAGGGCTCGTTCATCCATCCGGTGAAGGCCTCGGCCCCGGCGACGGTGACGTGGTAGCGGCGCTTGGTCGCGTTCTTGCCCCAGGCGACGTCCTCGCCCTCGACCAGGCCCTCCTGTTCCATCTTGCGCAGTTCGGGGTAGATCTGCGAGTCCGGGGCGTACCAGACATGTCCGACCGATTCGCCGAACAGCTTGTACAGGTCATAGCCCGTCATCGGTTCGACGTTCAGCAGCGCCAGGATGGCATAGCGCAGGCTCATGGGTGCGCCCCTTTCAAGGTCGGTGTGCCCATCTTAGGGGGCGCCACCCGGTGTCGGACCCCGGGACGTGGGTGCCGCGGCCAGCCGCTGCGCCCCCACCGGGTCCTGCGCCTACTTGGCGTACCCGGTGCGCCATCCGCCCTGGTAGTCGCCGCGGGCGGCCTCCGCGTAGGGTACCGGGCTGACCACGACACGGGCCGTGAACTGGCGGTGCGGTTCGACGGTGGTCTTCGCGGTCCCGCCGTCGGGCTCCCCCCAGACAACCCGCAACTCGGCTCCCTCGGGGATCTCCGGGTCGATGGTGGCCAGCGAGAGGCCGCGTCGTTCGTTCGCGCTGTACCCGGTGAACATGGACAACCCCACCGTGTTCCCGTCCGCGTCGACCACCCGGTCGTAGTTGGAGGAGCCGTAGTTGGCCAGCGGCAGGTCGAAGTACTTGTAGGGCTCCTGATCGGTATCCAGGACGGAGGTCAGGATGGTCCCCAGGTCCTCGGCGTTCCAGGCGAGAGTGACCTTGCGGCGCTGGGTGGCGGGATCGATCTGCTCCAGGGCCTGGCGGCCGATGAAGTCATGGTCGAACTTCACGAAGGAGCCGTACCCCAGTTCCCAGGGCGTGAGGTAGTAGTCCTCGATGTCCCCGGAGACGAAGCTGCCGGCCACCGCATTGGTCGCCTCGTAGCTCTCGGCACCAAGCCACTCGCGGTAGGACCGCAATTCCTCGCCCGTGTAGATCGCCGGGAGCGGGGACGGGATCCATCCCGACTCGAGCGTGTTGGAGGGGTAGGCCCGGGCGCCAACGGCGAGCATGCCGAACTCCCGGCCGGCCTCGAGGACCGCGTCGCGGATCAGGTCGTAGGACTCGTACGGGCCCCAGATCTCCAGGCCGGGGGCACCGGCCATGCCGTGGCGGAGGGTGCGGACGGTCTGGCCGGCGATGTGCATGGTGTCCATGGTGAAGAACTTCAGCTGTTCGACGGGGGAGCCGTTGAGCTTCTCGATGATCTTCCAGGCGTTGGGTCCCTGGATCTGGAACCGCCAATAGCGCCGTTGCACGGGTTTGCCCATCGGGCGCGAGGGCGAGCGCCGATCGACCTCGATCTCGACGTCGTAGCCTCCCGTCTCCCCGTGGAAGAGCAGCCAGTTGGCGGCGGGGGCGCGCCCGACGTAGACGTATTCGTCGTCCGCCTCGTGGAAGAGGATCCCGTCGCCGATGACGTGCCCGGCGGGGGTGGTGGGAACGTACTGCTTGGCCTTGTTGACGGGGAAGCTGGCCACCGAGTTGATGGCGGTGTCCGAGATGAGGCGCAATGCATCGGGGCCGGAGATGAAGAGGTTGTCCATGTGGTGCGTCTGGTCGTAGAGCACCGCGGTTTCGCGCCAGGCGCGCTGCTCGCTGCGCCAGTTCGTGAATTCCGGGGCGACCACGGGGTAGACGTAGGCGCCGAGTTGGGAGTTGCGGAGGAGCTCGACCGTGTTTCCTGCGGCATCGAGGACTTCCTGGAGGTTCTGGGGAGTCATGGGTCTTCCTGTTCCTGGGGAGGGGCGGGCGCTTGCGGCGGTCGCACCCGCTGCGTTGTCCGTGACGTGGATCATGCCGTCACTCCGAGACTATGACTATGGACGTAGATATGTCGAGGGGTGCCGGCGGGCCGTCCGGACCCCGGGTGGGAGGATGCCGGGCGGGTCAGGACGCAGTGCCGAACTCCATGGCCCACCGGGCCGTGGCCTGCAAGCCGCCGAAGGTGTACAGGTGCAGCCCCACCTCGCCGTGGACTTCTGGGGCCAGTGCCCCGGCCAGGTCCGTGACGAAGCGGTCGGGGCCGGTCGTCCCGAGGAGGTTCGTCAGCGAGAAGCCGTATTTGTGGGCGATCCCCGCCGACGAGGCAACCCCGAAACGACGGGCGTAGGCCAGGAGGCGCTTGACGCCTGCCGGACCGGGGATGCCGATGCGCACCGGCAGGTCGACGCCGCGTTCGCGGAGTTCGGCCAGCCACGTGAGCACGGGCGCCGTGTCGAAGCCGAACTGCGTGATGATCGATCCCGCCAGCCCGGCGTCCCGGGCCGCCGCGACCTTGTCCTCGAGCGCCTTCCACAGCGTCGCATCGTCGATCTCGGGGTGTCCCTCGGGATACCCGCCGAAGGCCACTTGCGTGATGCCATGCGCCTCGAGCTGGCCCGAGGTGATCAGCGAGAGCGCATCCGGGTAGGGGCCCAGGGGGGCGGCCGGATCACCGCCGACGGCGAAGACACTGCTGGGCGCGGCCTGCTCCTGGAGTTCCCGCAGGAACCCCTCGAGCTCCGTGGCGGACAGCACGCGTCGGGCCGAAATGTGCGGGACCGGGTCGAACCCGCATGCGCGGACAGCCGCGGCCGCTGAGACCCGCATGTGCAGGTCCTCGTTGCCCAGGTAGGTGACATTGACATGCGTGGCCGGGGGGATGGCGGCCGCGGCCTCGGCCAGTGCGGGGCCGTCCTTGCCCGTCATCTCGAGGGAGAATCCGTGGACCAGGCCGGCGGGAGAGGGGTGGTGGGCACTCGGGATGGAAGTCATGGTTGATCCTTTGCGTCGGTCCCCACAACCTACCTACGTCGATAGGGCGCGTCCAGCGCCGATGCCTGCAAGATAGATGGGTTATTCAATGATTGAAAAGTTCTTGTAAATGGTCCTTCTCGCAGTTACCGTGTGAGATACGCCATACGGCGTCGCCGATGGAGCGCGGCGCCGCGGGTACACGATCGGCCGGGTGGTCTCGCCGATCCTTGACGAGGAGGCATTCATGAGGAAATCGCGAGCGGGAGCGCTGGGATTGGGGCTGGCCGCAGTACTGCTGTTGAGCGCCTGCGGCGGCGGTTCGCCGTCGGGCAGCGCCGACGCGCCATCGAGCGGCGGCACTGATGGCGACCTGACCCCCATCAGCGTCGGGGTGCTCTCCATCGCCCCATCGGTTGCCATGCAATACGGCATCGACGAGGGGGTCTTCGAGGACCACGGCCTGAAGGTCGAGCTGCAGACGGGCCAGGGCGGGGCCGCCATGCTGCCGGCAATCTCCAATGGGAACATGGACTTCGCGGTGGGCAACCCGCTGTCGGTGTTGACCGCGGCCGACAAGGGGCTCGACGTCCGCATCGTCACCGGCTACTCGGCCTCCAAGGCCGAGGGCGAGGACATCAACGGCGTGGTGACGCGCAAGGACTCCGGGATCGACGGCTTCGCGGATCTGGCGGGACAGACGACGTCGGTCAACACGCTCAAGACGCAGGGGGACCTGACGATCATGGAGGCTGCAGCCCAGGACGGGGCCGATCCCACCCAGCTCAAGTTCAACGAAATGGGCTTCCAGGACATGGAGGCGCAGTTGGACCGCGGGAACACCGATGCGATCTGGGTGCCCGAACCCTTCCTGAGCCGTGCCCTGGCCAACCCGGACAACAAGTTGGTCGGATATCCGAACCAGGAGGCCATTCCGGGCCTGCCCACCATGGTCACGTTCACCGGCGGTGGCTACGCCGAAGCCCATCCCGACGTCGTCAAGCGCTTCCGCGATGCGATGCAGCAGACGCTGACCGGCGCCCAGTCGAACCAGGGCGACGCCAAGGCCCTGCTGCCCAAATTCATGGGCATGGATGCGGACATGGCCAAGGGGCTCAAGATGGAACCGTGGGATGCCGCCGTCCCCACCGCCCAGCTGCAGAAGCTCGGGGAGCTGACGGTGAAATACGACTACCTGTCCAAACAGCCGGACCTGGACAAGATCATCGTGAAATAGCACTCCGGGGCCGCGCAGCGGTCTTGCAACGAAAATGGTGGCATCCCCGAGGGGATGCCACCATTTTCAGGTAATCTCACCGGCCCGCTGCACGGGCCCGATGGAAGACTTAGAGGGCGCGGATGTCCGTGGCCTGCAGGCCCTTCTGGCCCTGGGTCACCTCGAACTCGACCCGCTGGCCCTCTTCGAGCGAGCGGAAGCCGTTGGACTGGATCGCGGAGTAGTGCGCGAACACGTCGTCCGAGTTGTCATCCGGAGCGATGAAGCCGAAGCCCTTTTCAGCGTTGAACCACTTGACGGTACCAATTGCCATGATTGTGTCCTTTCGAGACTGTCCGCAGGGGACGTAGGGGTTGTCACCACCGGACTTGGCGATGACATGCAGCTACGAGATTTACCGCGAGTCAAAAAGAGACACTCCCCGCAAGCGGGGCCTTGACACTGAAATTACTGCGAGAAAACTACGACTACACGCACTACGATACGCGAGATTGCCGCCAGAACCTACCGCCGGGGGCAAACCAGCCGGGGTTTCATCCCGTCTTTGCCTGCCGTTCATCCTCGGCCGGAGCCGGATGCGGTGCTTCGGAGGCCGCAGGGGTCCCCGGGGCCCCGGATCTCAGCGCCAACCGGACCAGCACCAGTGCCACCAGCATGAGGACCGCCGCGATCGCCGCAGTGACGGTGACCCCGCTGTCGAAGGCCGTGGCCGCCGACTCCAGCAGGCCCGCCGCCGCTGCCTTGTCGGGCATCGAGCCGGCGACCTCCACGGCACCTCCCAGGGTCTCCCGCGCATGCTCGGCCAGGGCCGGGTCCAACTGGGCCGGGACCGAGACGGCGCCGGTGTAGGCCGCATTGAGAATGCTGCCCAGGACCGCGGTGCCCAGGACGGAACCGACCTCGTAGGCCGTCTCCGAGATGGCCGCTGCAGCGCCTGCCCGCGCCGGTGGCACGGCAGCGAGGGCCAGGTCGTTGGAGATGGTCTCGGCCAATCCGACGCCGATGCCCAGGACGCAGAAGGCCACCAAAAGCGCGGTCACCGACCCCGAACGCCCGAAGGCCAGCACCAGCGAATAGGCCGCTGCGCTGAAGGCCAGGCCGCTGACGACAACGGCGGCCGGTCCGAGCCGCCGGACCAGCGGAACCGCCACGAAGCCGAAAACCACCGTGAGGACTAGCCCGGGCACCATGAAGAAGCCGGCCTCCATCGGCGAGAACTCGGCGATGAGCTGGAGGTGCTGGGAGAGGAAGTAGATGAACCCCACCAGCGCGAAGACGCTCAGGAGATTGACCGCCAATGCCGCGGAGAACACCGGATTGCGGAAGAGCCGGACATCGAGCATTGGCGACCGGCTCCGCAGTTGCCGACGGGCGAAGGTGAATCCGCAGGCCATCCCGAGGGCCACCGCGGCGGCGAACTCCTCGCCGCGCTCGAGCGCC
>DATNBS010000100.1:0-5914 GCA_035571895.1 Arthrobacter sp.
CTCCTCGAAGTCGAGCTTGCGCGTCTTCTCCGCCTCGGCGGCCATCTCCTCGTAGCGAGCCAGCCGCGCCTTGCTCTTGGCCTGCCGGGCCTTGGCGCCCGACCGCACCCACTCCAGCTCGTCCTTCAGGCGCTTGGCGCGCTTGGCGTCCTTCGCGCCCTCGACCTTCAGCCGGGCGGCCTTGGTCTCCAGGTACGTGGAGTAGTTGCCCTCGTACGGGTAGGCGCGGCCACGGTCGAGCTCGAGGATCCACTCGGCGACGTTGTCCAGGAAGTACCGGTCGTGGGTGACCGCGACGACGGTGCCGGCGTACTTCTCCAGGTGCTGCTCGAGCCAGGCCACGCTCTCGGCGTCCAGGTGGTTGGTGGGCTCGTCGAGCAGCAGCAGGTCGGGGGCCTCGAGCAGCAGCTTGCACAGCGCCACCCGGCGGCGCTCACCGCCGGAGAGGACGGTCACGTCGGCGTCGCCCGGGGGGCAGCGCAGCGCGTCCATCGCCTGCTCGATGCGGGCGTCGAGCTCCCAGCCGTCGGCGTGCTCGATGGTCTCCATCAGCTCGCCCTGCTCCGCCAGCAGCGCGTCGAAGTCGGCGTCGGGCTCGCCCATCGCCGCGCTGACCTCCTCGAAGCGGGTCAGCGCATCACGGATCGGCTTGACCGCCTCCTCGACGTTGCCGCGGACGTCGAGCGCCTCGTTCAGCGGCGGCTCCTGCAGCAGGATCCCCACCGAGTAGCCGGGGCTGAGCCGCGCCTCGCCATTGGAGGGGGTGTCGAGACCGGCCATGATCTTGAGGATCGTCGACTTGCCGGCACCGTTGGGACCGACAACACCGATCTTCGCGCCGGGGTAGAACGACATGCTGACATCGTCGAGGATCACCTTGTCGCCAACGGCCTTGCGGGCCTTGGTCATGGTGTAAATGAATTCCGCCATGCCCACTAGGCTAGTCGTTCCGGCGGCCAAATCCCTATTTGGAATCCGGTCGTCACGCCTCCCACTCACCCGGCCAGATACTCGCTGCCGGGACCCTGATTGCCGACTGGGCGGGACGCACCGGTTCCTCCGGGTTCCTGCTCGGCCTCGTCGCCGCCCTCGAATTCCTCGCCCTCGACCGGGTACGCGCCGGCCGGTGCCCCGGCTTCGGCACGCGTGACCAGATGGGGAAGACGGCGGAATTGCGCGGTCCCGAACTTCAGGTCGTGGCCGACGAACTGCGCTTCGATCTCGATGCCCATCCCCGTGCTGCCGTCCTCGCGCGTGAACTGGTCGATCTTGGCGTACCCGCCGACGAAGACACGTTGTCCCTTGCGGATGGACGCGGCGACGTTCAGGCCGAACTGGTTGAAGACCTTGATCGTGTACCAGTTCGTGCTCTTGTTCTCCCAATCCCCCGTCTCGGCGTTCTTGACCCGGTTGTCCGTTCCCAGCCGGAACTGGGTGACCTGGAAGTTGTTCGCGTGCGTCCGGGTCAGCGGATCGGTCCCGACGTTGCCGACGATGGTGATGAAGTTGTTGGCGTCTCTCATGCTGTCCTCCATGGCTGGGTCCCTCGCGGAGCATCGTCGTTCCGCACCACCAGCGTCCCGGCAGCGCATCCGGAGGCGGCCATCGCCCGTCCCCACTGTGGACAGGACCAGCCTGCGCGGCCGGAACGACCACCTGTGAGGGGCACGAGCAGCCGATGTGGACCTCGCGCCGCGCATCGCTAGAATGATTCGTGTTGCCCCACCGGGGCACCAGCCCCCGTAGCTCAGCTGGATAGAGCAACAGCCTTCTAATCTGTCGGTCGCGCGTTCGAATCGCGCCGGGGGCACCCACCGCACACTGCGCCTACGTTCACCTGTTGAACCAGGGTGCCGCCCCTTGTCGCCCGCCTTCCCCGGCCGGGTCGAGCACAGCGTCGGCCGCGCAATCGGCGGGCATCCGGCCGGGCCCGCGACCCAACAGGCAGGTCGAGCAGGGACAACCGCATGCCGGCCCGCGCAGCGGCCGCCGCCCGATCCTGCTGCACGATGCCCCCTGGTGACCTACTCGCCGTTGGGATCCGGCGTACCGCGACTGGACATTAGGATGGTGGCAGGTCCGTGCAGGAATTGAGGAGGTGGTACCCGTGAGCGAATTGACGCTGGTGCTCCTCTACGCAGCCACGGTCGGGCGATAGGTCGTCCGGGAGCGCCGCCCATGTGCAGCACTCCTGAAAGGTTCGACCATGCATTTCATTTCCAAGCAGGTTTTCGACGAGGGCCTCACCGAGCGTGGGTTCGTGCTCGGTGACATCTCCGGCATCTTGTGGACACCTGAAGCCGCGTCCTCGTCCACGCCGGTTCCACTCATCCTGATGGGGCAGCCCGGCGGGATCGGGATGCGACGGATGTATCCCCGTTTGGCCGCGCGGGCACGCGCCGTCGCTGCGCATGGTTTCGCGGCGGTCACCATCGAGTTGCCCGGGACAGGTGACCGGGCCCCGGTGCCAGGTGCTGAGGAGGCGAGAGCAGACCTGCGCCGTGCCATCTCCGGCGGTGAGCGGCCGAGCGAGGATGTCATCGACCGGCTGATCCTTCCGCTCGTCGATCAGGCGGTGCCAGAGTGGCAAACCATTCTCGACGAGAACCTCGATCGTCCCGAGATCGGCGCACAAATCGGTTTCTCCGGCGGAGTCATCGCGATCGGCACACGCCTGGCCGCCATCGACCCACGTATCGCGGCAGCCGGGCTCTTCGCTGGCAGCTACGTGCCCCGCGCGATGATGGAAGAGGCGCGCCAGGTCACGATCCCGCTGCACGTTCTCCTCCAATGGGATGACAAGGGGAATGACCGGGGAATGGCCCTCGATCTCTTCGATGCTTTCGGATCGTCCGAGAAGACGCTCTATGCCAACATGGGCGGCCATACCGGGGTTCCGCAGTTCGCCGGTGAAGATGCCCTGCGCTTCTTCGTCCGCCACCTCGGCGACGTCTCGGGTTAACTCGGCGACGTCTCGGGTTAAGCGGGCGCCCATGCAACGAAGCGGAAGGCCGAGCAGGCACGCGAACACGTCCCTGAATGCTGGGTCTACCTGTGAATGCTGGGTCTACCTGCACCGGGGCATGGTGGGGCCGGGATTCCCCGTCGCCGGGGGCGAGCAAGAAGTCTGCTTGTCGTCGCCGGAGCCCAATGCGCGGCCCAACACCCTCCGGTGCCGTTGGTCCACCCGCTAGGCTCGAACCCATGACGCAGCCTCCGAAAGCCGAAGCCATCGCCGCCGCCACGGGCATTCCCTGGACGAACTGGTGTGCTTTGCTGGACGGCGAAGATGGTCCCTCGCTGGCACATGACCGGATTGCCGCCCTGGCCTGCAACCACATCCTCGCCCACGGCGTTGGGACCCCCGCGGCCACCAACCCCGAATGGTGGGGCCAATCCGTGGCCGTCGCCTACGAACAACAGATCGGTCGGCGGATCCCCGGTCAAAGCAGCACGGGTGACTTCCACGTCGGTGCCAGCAAGACCTACGCCGGTGACCTCGACGCCGCCTTGGAGGCCTGGCGCGGCTTGGTCGGGGACCGCGGCTCCTTCGGCGGCGTCCCGGTGGAAGGCGAACCGCGCATCAGCAGCACGGAGAAATGGCGGTATTGGCGCATCGATCTGGCCGACGGATCGCGGGTCAGCGTCGACATCGGATGGAAGGCAGACGGAAAGTCCACCATCGGCATAAACCACACTAGACTGGACTCAGCGGAGTCCATCGGGCACTGGCGCGGCGTGTGGAGGGGGATCCTGGCCGGCCTGTCCTGACGCCGCCGACTCGCACCATCCCCCACCCCTCAGGAGCAGCAACCAGGTGTCCATCACGCAGCCGGCCGTGGCGCGGGGCAGTCTGTCCGCATGGCGCAATGCCGTCTTCGTCTTCTTCAGCCTGTCCGGGCTGGGCTTTGCCTCCTGGGTTTCGCGGATCCCCGCGGTCCGGGACGGGATGCACCTGGGCACCGAAACGGTGGGACTGCTGCTCTTCGGGCTGGCCATCGGGTCAATCGCCGGCCTGGCGACGGCGCCGAACTACCTCACCCGCTTCGGGACCCGCACCGGGCTGTTGTACTCGCTGCTTGCCATGGCCACTGCCACGGTCCTCCTGGGGTTGGCCACGGGGGCTGTCGGATCCTTCGCCCTCTCGGCAGCCGCGTTGTTCATCTTCGGCTTTTCCTACAGCATCACGGACGTCGTGATGAACGTCGAAGGCGCGGAAGTCGAGCGGGCCACGGGACGGACGCTGCTGCCCCTGATGCACGCGTTCTTCAGCCTGGGCACCATCCTGGGCGCCGTCCTCGGCGCGGCCGCGGCCTTGCACACCGTGCCGGTCGCCCTGCATTTCGGTGCCGCGGGGGTGGCGATTGCCGCCGCGGGCACCTGGACCGTGCGCTACATCCCCCTCCCCGCTGCCGGCGACTCGGAGCCCGGACCAGCAGCCGGGACGCTGGCAGGGACCGTCAGGGGACACGACCGCATCCGCGACCGACTGCGGGCCACCCTGCTGCTGGCCGCCGAACCCCAGCTGCTGTTCCTCGGGTTGCTGGTGGTGGGGATGGCCTTCGTCGAGGGCTCCGCCAATGACTGGCTGCCCCTGGCGGCAGTGGACGGCCACGCCTTCGACAATGCCGGCGGCGCCCTGGTTTACGGGGCGTTCGTCGCGGCGATGACCGTGGGCCGGGCCGCCGGCGGTCCGTTAATCGATGCGATCGGTCGGCGGCGCACGCTGCTGCTCACGGGCACCCTGGGATTCGTCGGGATTTTGGTTTTCATCCTCACCGACCAGCACTGGACGGCCTTCTGCGCCGCTGCCCTGTGGGGCCTGGGCGGCTCGCTGGGCTTCCCGGTGGGGATCTCGGCGGCGGCCGACCACCCCACCGATGCCGCCCGACGGGTCAGCATCGTCTCGATCTTCGGCTATACAGCGTTCCTCGTCGGGCCGCCGATCCTCGGGTTCATCAGCGAGCACCTGGGCATCCTAGACGCGTTCTACGTGGTCGCGGGGATGCTGCTGGTCTCCCTGCTGGTGGTTCCCCGGGCCATGCGCGGCGCATCCCGCAGCGCGCGGTAACACCCGCGGTCACCAGGGCGCTCAGAGGCCGCCGGTAGCGAACCATTCGGTGATCGGGACGTCCCCGTCGCGGAAGGCCAGCGTCTTGCCGATGGTCGCCGGTTGCCCCAACGCCTCGACGATGGCCAGCGCGACATTGCCGCGGGAGGTCTGCGTGTCCCCGGTGACCGGATGGGCCAGCGGGGCGATCCTGCCGGTGGCCGGTTCCAGGGTCAACGTGCCGGGACCGAGGATCGTCCACTCGAGATCCGATTTCCGCAGGTGCTCGTCGGCGGCGATCTTGGCGGATTGGTAGGGGTAGAACGGATCATCCAGACCTTTGAGGTAGCGCATGTCCGCCGTCGCGAAGGACACCATGATGAACCGGCGCACGCCGGCGGCGGAGGCTGCATTCATGATCCGGATGGCGGCATCCCGGTCGACCGCGTAGGTCCGGTCGGCGTCCCCACCACCGGCGCCGGCGCTGAAGACGACGGCGTCGAAGCCGGAGAGTGCCGGCTCGAGCTCGGGACCGTGCGCCTGCTCGATGTCCAGCACCAGCGGCGTCGCGCCGGCGTCCTGCACGTCGTCGACGTGGTCCGGGTTGCGGATGAGCGAGGTCACGGTGTGGCCGCGCCGGGTGAGCTCGCGGGCCAAAAGCAGGGCGACCTTGCCGTGGCCGCCGATGACCACGACGTCCAGTGGGTTCTCGTCGCGGTCTCCCGCCTCGGCTGCGGGTTGGACGTCGGCGGGGGCGTCGGGTTGGCCAGGCGGCTGGTCGGAGGGTGGCTTCATGGCAGGCTCCTCGGGGTGCGGTGCGGGATGCGCTACGGGTAGGTCAGTGGCCGAAGGACATCGGGTCCG
>DATNBS010000101.1:0-3602 GCA_035571895.1 Arthrobacter sp.
TCCAGAAGGAGAGCGCCAACTCCGGGGTATCCTCCTCGAGCCGCTCGATGGCCTCGGCGGGGAGGACCTTGAGCTGGACCCGCCCGTCGGCGGTCACCCGCAGCGACTGGCCCCGGTCCCCGCCCAGGGCGATCTCGCCGAACGTCATGCCAGCCCCCAGGGTCGCGTGGCGGAAGCGGTGCCCGTGCTGGGTGCTGGTCGTGGCGACCTTGCCGGAAAGGATGAAGTAGACGCCGCCGAACTTCTGCCCCACGCGGCGGATGATCTGGCCGTCGTCGTAGCGGCGCTCCTCCATGAGTTCCTCGAGGGCGGCGACCTGGCCGGCCTCCAGCGGGCCGACGGCCGGGAAATCCGGGATCTGCACGACGTCGGGAACCAGCCCCCGGGCGCCGTGGACGGCGATGAGCCACTCCTCGGCCCATTCGACGGCGTCGTTGCGGGTGCCGAAGACCGGGACGTCGTTGCGTCCGGAGGCGACGGCGTCGGCGATCGGGCCCTCGGCCTCGATGAGCACTAGCCGGCGCCGATCCGCCCCCAGCCCGTCCCGCAGCTCGCGCAGCATGGTCAGCGCGACGTCGCCGACCTCGTCGACCCGGCGCACGTCCAGGATGACGAGTTCGACCTCGTCGGGCAGCGAACTGACGGCGCGGACCATCGACTCGGCCCCGGCGAAGAGCAGGTCCCCGTTCAGTTCCAGGATCTGGGCCCGGTGGCCGTGCTCGGCCAGGACAGCGGCCGCCTCGTCATTGTGGCGCACCCCGGAGGGGGCCTCGGTGAGGTCGTAGCGTTCGCGGATCACGGACTTGCCCATGCGCGCTGCCCGCACGAAGTGCAGTTCCATGTCAGCGGCCATCCGCTCGGAGGCGGCGACCCCGCGCACGCTCGAGCCGTGGTCGTTCAGCGGCGGGGAGTAGACGGCGAGCCCCAGCTGGCCCGGCAGGACCGCCAGCAGGCCGCCCCCGACCCCGGACTTGGCGGGCATGCCCACGGCACTGGTCCACGACCCGGCGTCGTCGTACATGCCGCAGGTCATCATCACCGAGAGCACCCGTTGGATCGAGTCGATGCCCATGACCTCCTTGCCCGTCACCGGGTGGGTGCCGCCGTTGGCCAGGGTGGCGGCCATCAGGGCCAGGTCGCGGGCGTTGACCATGACCGAGCACTGGCGGAAGTAGTTGCGCAGGCCCGGCTCGGGGTCGCCTTCGATGACGTCGAAGCTGCGCAGCAGGTAGGCCAGGGCGCGGTTGCGGTGGCCGGTGCGCAGCTCGGACTTGTAGATCGACTCGCGGACCGAGAGCTGCCGCCCGGCGAAATCGGAGTAGAGCGCGAGGATCCGGTCGAAGCCCTTGCGGCCGCCGGAACCCTTGACCAGCGAGGTCGCGGCGATGGCCCCGGCATTGATCATGGCGTTGGCCGGCCGGCCCGATCCCTCGGCCAGCGAGATCTCGTTGAACGCATCGCCGGAGGGCTCGACGTCGATCTTCTCGTCGACGGCCTCCGCGCCGAGGTCCTCCAGGGCCAGTCCGTAGGTGAAGGGCTTCGAGACGGATTGGATCGAGAATTCCGTGTCGGCGTCCCCGACCTCGTAGACGTACCCGTCGACCGTGGCCAGGCAGATCGCGAAGTCGTCGGGGTCGGCATCGGCCATGGCGGGAATGCCCTGGTACGGCCGCCCGGCACGCAGGCCGGACAGCTCGCCGTGGAGCCGGCGCAGGTAGCTCTCGATGGGGGATCGCATACTGCCACACTAACGGCCCGCGATCGGTACCCCGACGGACGGGGCGCGGGCGGAGGCAGGGCGGGACGGCCGCCGCCCGGGGTTTCCGGCTGCGGCTACTGCGCGGGCAAGGCCTTTTCCAGCAGCGGGGTCAGGTGCTTGACCGTGTAGAGCGCGGAGAGCGTGGAGTTGATCGAGTAGGCGGCGGAGAGGTCGCCGTCGATCACCACCGCATGTCCGGCCTTCACCGTGTCCAGCTTCTTCCACTGCGGGTCCTCGGTGATGGCGGTGGTGTCCAGGAAGATCGGGAAGGCCACGATGAGGTCGGCGTCCATCACGTCGAGCTTCTCGCTGGAGATGTCCACGGAGAACCCGCCGGCGTTCACCGGCAGCGCGGCGATCGCCGGGTTCTGCTTGAAGCCGAGGCGTTCAAGGGTCTCGACGCGGCCGCCGCCGGCGATGTAGGCACCCCAGCCCTCGCTGGTCTTGGTGGCGGCGGTGACCGTCTTGCCCTTCCACCCGGGGTGGGCGTCGGCGGCCTTGGCGTAGGCAGCGTCGACCTGCTGGAGGAGGGCATCGCCGGCGTCGGGGACGCCCAGGGCGGTGGAGATCATCTCGACCTGTTCCTCCATGTCCGTCAGGTAGTTCTGCCCGCCCTCGGGGATGCCGACGGTGGGCGCGATCTGGGCCAGCCGTTCGTGGCGGTCGTGGTCCCCGCTGCCGCGCACGTCGAGGATCAGGTCCGGCTTCAGGGCGGCGATCGCCTCGTAGGACGGTTCCAGCGTGTCGATGATCTTCGGTGCCGTGTCGTACAGGCCCTGCGCCCAAGGACCGACGCCGTCGCCGCCGAAGCCGAGCCAATCCGAAGCGCCCACCGGCTGGACGCCGAGGGCCAGTGCGGTCTCGGCGTCGCCCCAGCCCAGCGCGACCACGCGCTGAGGGGCCTGGTCGATGTCGACGTCGCCGAAGGCCGTGTGGACGGTTTGGGGGAAGCTGCCCGAAGCCGCCGCGCCCGAGGGTTCCGGTCCGCTGGACGGGGTTCCGGTGCCGGACGAGCAGCCGGCCAGGGCCAGGGCCACGGCCGCCAGGACGGCCAGGGACGAGCGGAACAACCTCATGGATCAACCTTTCGGGACGCGAAGTAAAGCAAGGACAGCCTAAACTAATTCGGTGACCCTCCATGCTGCTTCCCCCGCCCGCGGTGGACCGGAGGGGCCCCCGGGCCCCGACGACCCTGCCGCGCTGGGGGCCGCGGCACCCCCACGCACCGCGCCGGCCCGCCGTGCCACCGGTTTCGTCCTCGCCCTGCTGGGCCTGGCCGCCGTCGTGCTCCTGAGCCTGGCCATCGGCACCCGCGATATCGCCCCCGCCACCGTCTGGTCGGCCATCACCGGCACGGGGACGGGGGACGACACCGCGGTGGTGCTCACGCTGCGCCTGCCGCGCACCGTCCTGGGCCTGCTCGTCGGGTCCGGTCTCGGTGTCGCCGGTGCGCTCATCCAGGCCATCACCCGCAACCCGCTGGCCGATCCGGGCATCCTCGGGGTCAACGCCGGGGCGGCCTTCGCCGTGGCCCTCGGGGTCGGCGTGCTGGGGATCGCCTCGCCGCTGGGCTACTTGTGGTTTGCCTTCGCCGGAGCCCTGGCCACGACCGTGGTGGTCTACCTCATCGGTTCCGGCGCCCGGGGACCGGTCAGCCCGGCGCGGATCACCCTAGCCGGGGTGGCGATCGGCGCCGTGCTGGCCGGCATCACCTCCGCGATGGTGCTGGCCGATCCGCGCGGCTACAACGCGATGCGGGCCTGGGAGGCCGGATCCCTGGCCGACCGCGGTTGGGAACCGGTGACGACGGCGGCCCCGTTCCTGGTGGCCGGGCTGGTCCTGG